>JAGQQQ010000990.1 GCA_020426125.1 Planctomycetaceae bacterium | reverse complement strand
GGAACGCCAGCTGTCGCCAGTCCTTGAACAATTAACACGAGCCCGGCGGCAACCGACAAAATCGCGGGCAGGCTGACCCAACCGGACAACTGATCCCCCAACCGTGAGCCGAGGAACCCTGCCGCGCCTCCAATCACCGCGTAAGTGAAGATTCGGCCGAGCGAGTACATCAACTGAGCGAAGAGGTTTTGGCGAACGGTCTTCGCGCCCAGACCGATCAGCATCGCGAAGCCGCCACACATTCCGATGCAATGGGACGAACCAGCCAGACCGCCGAGGAAGACCAGGGACCACTCCATCAGGCTGTGACTCCGCCGCGAGGAGACCGTTTCGTGTTCTCCCAAGTTTTCGGAATCGGGGTAAGCGCATCTGGCTCAAGGGAATCTGGTGAACTCAGTCGCAGGGAATTTCCAATCACAAACACACTGCTGACGACCATCGCTCCAGCGGCCATCGCGGGGTGCAACAGCCCAGCCGCCGCGAGCAGAATTCCGATGCCGTTGTACCCAAAAGCCCAAATGAGGTTCTGCCGGATCGTCCGGACGGTCCGTTTCGAGAGGTCCAACAACCGGACCACCTGTTCGAGATCGTTGGACAAGATACAGACGTCCGCCGTATCCCGGGTCACATCCGCTCCCGAACCTAAAGAAATCGAAACGTCCGCCATGGCCAGTGAGGGGGCATCGTTCACTCCATCCCCCACGAAGACAACTGGCCCCCATTGCTTGCGAACCTCCGTGAGAGCTTGTTGTTTTTCCGCGGGGTTCAATTGGGCACGCACTGAGATTTGCAATTCCCTGGCAATCCGCTCACCTGAAGGCATGTGGTCCCCCGTGAGCATCCCCACATCCAGTCCGCGTTCTTGAAGTTCCCGACAGGCGATCGCCGCTCCGGTTCGCAGTTCTTCCTCAAAGGCGAACGCTCCGCGAATCCAACCTCCCCAACCGATCAACGCATACGGCTTGCTCCCTTGTTCCACTGCCACCAATTTCTCCACAAAAAGGAGCGGGCAGTCCATCTCCAGATCGGTCAGAAACTGGAGGCTCCCCAGTGCGGTTGGCTGATGTTCAAATGGGAACACCGCGTAGACTCCCCGCCCGGGAACCGAGGAAACGGCCCCCCCGGCAATGTCGCTGCAATCGTCTCCAACGAACTTGACGATTGCCTGACTGAAGACATGATTGGACGCTCGTGCTAAGGCCAGCGCCCGTCGCCGTACCTCTCCACAGCGGGTTTCCGGATCACATTCCAGTTGACCGACTCTGGGTTCGCCCCGAGTGAGGGTCCCCGTCTTGTCAAAGCGAACCGCGCGGATTTCAGACATCCGTTCGAGTGCATCGCCGTTTCGGAAGACGATGCCATGCCGCGCCGCTTCCCCGATGGCTGCCCAGACCGCCATCGGTGTCGCGAGCCCTAATGCACAGGGACATGCAATCAAGACCACGGACAATCCCGCGAGCACGCCCGGCATCCATCCGGACAACACAGCGTGCACCACAAAGACAATCAATGCGACCCCTGCCACCAACGGCACGAACCACCGTGAGACGCGATCCGCGAACAACTGATAAGCCCCGCGTTTCTGCCGAGCTTCGCGGACCGCGGCGATCAATCGGGACAACGTCCCCTCGTTCGGAAGCGCCGTGACTTCCAATTGAATCTGGCTGGAGAGGTTCAATGTCCCTCCGGCAACGGGCTCGCCGATCCCCTTTTCGACGGGCCAACTCTCGCCGGTGAGCAGTTGCTCATCGATCGTCGCATGTGGACTTCGGAGTCGGCCATCGGCGGGGATCCGTTCATCCGCCCGAACCAACAGCAAATCGCCGACCCGGACGTCGTCGTTGGGAATGGTTTCGCTTTCCCCGGACTCCGTGAGACGAGCCACGGTCTCAGGCAGCAATTGCTGCAAACGGTCGAGGGCCTGGGTGGCTTTGAGTTTCCCCGTTGCTTCGAGCCAGCGGCCCAGGGTGACCATCACTAAGATCATGCAACCGACTTCGAAGTAAATTTCTCCACGCCCCGACCAGACCGAAATCACCGAATACACGAATGACGCGATGACGCCGCCGACCAACAACAGATCGGTCGAGAAAACCCGCTGACGAATCTGTTCCAGCGCATTTTCCAGTAAAGGCCGGCCCAATAGGAACAG
>JAGQQQ010000989.1 GCA_020426125.1 Planctomycetaceae bacterium | reverse complement strand
CGACGCACGATCCGCCCGAAACAACGAGCCTAGACTGGTCTGAGATTCTCCAGCCAAGGGGACTGACCACGCGTCTGGGAGATTCGCTCGACAAACTGCTGGTGGAAGCGAAGTCTCCGACGCTCTCCGGCATTGTGATTGTCTCGGACGGCGCCACCAACGCTGGCCGCGAAGTGACATTTCCTCGCCAACGGGCCACCGATCAGGGGGTGAGACTGGTGACTGTCGGAGTCGGCAGCACGGAGCCCCCGGTCAATTTGGAATTGAGTCGCGTCATTGCACCGACGGATGTTCAAAAGGGAGACGCCTTCGAATTTTCCGCCATTCTCACGGGACAGGGAATCGCCGGGCGGAATGTGCGCGTGGATCTGTTGCAGCAGGGTCCGAGCGACCTGGAACCGCAAGTGGTCTACTCGGAGGAACAAACGCTGCCGGACGATGGGACTCCCACCGATGTGAAGTTTGATTTGAAGCCGGCCGAAGCGGGGACGTATGAATATACCGTGCGGGCGTCGTTGGAGGGGGCTGTCGAGACGCGAGAGGATGACAACCAGCTCAGCCGCAGCGTGAGCATTTATGACCGCCCCCTGCGAGTGCTGGTGACCGCGGGAGCCCCGATGCGGGATTATCAATTCGCCCGCAACGCCCTGCACCGGCATCCGTCGATGGACATCGATATCTGGCTGCAGTCGGGTGAACCGGGGATCAGCCAGGAGTCCCGTCGCCTGTTGTTCAAGTTTCCAGAGACGATCGAAGACCTGTATGAATACGACGTGCTCGTCATGTTTGACGCGGATTGGTCCACGCTGGATGCCGAACAACGAACGCGATTGTCCAACTGGATTTCCAACGAAGGGGGGGGGCTGATCACCGTTGCTGGGGACGTGTTCACTCCCCAACTGGCGACGGATCCCGAACTCGATGACATCCGCAGGTTGTATCCCGTGTTGCTGGATGAGGTCAGCCTGCGGCTTGGGAGTCAGGACGCGGCGACGACTCCGTATCCCATTGGTTTCACTCAAGAAGGCCAGGTCGCGGAGTTTTTGAAGCTTGAAGAAGGTGAGGACAAATCCGCGTTTGAAGAGTTTGAAGGGGTCTACCGCACCTATCCCACACGCGGCTCGAAGGCCGGGGCGACGATCTACGCCGAGTTTACAGATCCCCTGTCTCGCGGAGTCGGTGGTCAGCCGATTCTGCTCGCCGGTCAACGGTATGGACAGGGGCAGGTTCTTTACCTCGGCAGTCCGGAAATGTGGCGGCTCCGGTCCGTGAACGCGAGCTACCTGGACCGGTTTTGGATTAAGGCCGTCCGCAAGGCCGCCGAGGGACGTTCCAAACGGGGTCTCCAGCGAAGCATGTTCATTCTCGATGGCCGGGAGTTCGTGTTAGGACAGACGATCCCGTTGAGACTTCGAGCCTTGAATCCTCAATATCAGCCCTTGGTGACGGATACCTTGTCTCTCGATGCGTATGGTCCGGGGGGAACGCCGATTCTTCCCGGACCCGAACTGCGTCGGGATCCGATCCGTCCGGCAGAGTATGTGGGGGATTTTCGACCGTTGACTCCGGGTCGTTATCGATTGGAGTTCGCCGTTCCCGATTCCGCCGAGCGGATCAGTACGGAACTGGAAGTCCAGCTTCCGCGACAAGAGGCGGCATCCTTGATTCAAGAAGTCGACGTCCTCAAACAGACGGTTGAAGGGACCGGGGGAACCTATTTGTCCCTCGCCGAGGCGGCCGGAGCGATTCCCCAACTCCTTCCCAATAAAGGAGAACAGATTGTCATCGACCAGCAAATTCGTGAGTTGTGGGACCGCCAGTGGCTGATGTTTCTGCTCGCAGGGCTGCTTTCCTTGGAATGGCTCGTGAGAAAACTGTTAAAATTGGCGTGACACGAGTTTGGTCACTTTCCCCCCGGATTCACCGGAACAAATTCGTCTTGAGGACGTTGAAATCCATAAGACATCTAGGTGGAAGTCGGACTCTCGTCTAAAATCCCTTGTCCGTTAACAATGTTGAGACGGAAGCACGCTGTGACGCAAACCCGTCCCGAG
>JAGQQQ010000988.1 GCA_020426125.1 Planctomycetaceae bacterium | reverse complement strand
CATGACCTTGGCGTCGATATCGAGACGAAAAAAGCCCTGAGCGATGATCATCGCTCAGGGCCAGTTCTCAGCGGGGCTATTCTTTTTAAGTTCGTCCGGTCTCCATCTCATGATCTCATCGGCCAGCAAGAAGCGAAGGATCGCGTGGCACCAAGATTGGTCGCATCGCACGATGGAGTCCCGTCAACGCTTATTCTCCCCCAAGCAAATCTTCGAGAATGGGCAACCGTACCCGCGTTGGGTTCACAGCGGGTTCCTCGGATCCCAAGGCGGTGGGATCCAAAGGGACGGCAGGGTGCGGAATGTCCGCGAACATTGAGACGGAGTAGGGATGCCAAGGGGATCCCCCCATCTGCATCGACTTTTCGATGTGATCAAACACATTCATGTAGTTGTAAGGCCGGAAGTAATAGTACCCGTGGTGCTCGGGGTAGTAGGCGTAATGAGGATACATGTCGCAGGTACTGTGGAGGCAACGAAAGCACCGAAACCGCGAATGATGGCAAATGCCATAGCCATGATGAGCACACGGATCGATGTAACAACCGGCCGAGCAGCACGAATTGCCATCGCAGCAGCCCGTGAGACAGCCTTCTGAGAGACACACTCCCTCACAGGGATTGGATGGAACCTGCGTAAGCTGTTCCTGGGAAACGGGAATTGGCGCCGGCACAATCTCGTCGGCCGCAACCGGAGCGGGTGCGGATACAAGATCAGCGGGCGGAACAGGTGCCGGGGTTTGAGCGTGTGCGAGTGGCCCCGCAACGCTTGCTGCCAGCAGGCATGCGAGAAAGAGAGATGGTCTGAGCATTGCCGGGGCTCCGAATTGAGTACCGTTTTCGACGTCATCCCAACCAAATGGCCGGACTTATCGAAGCAATCGTCCGATTCCGAACCAAATCTGTGGAGAATGCTTGGCAAACCGAATGCCCTGCCCAAATTCTCTAACCGGACCAAGGGCCGGGCAAACGCTGGTTATAGCGAACAATCAGGAAGGGCTGTCTGCCTTCACGAAAAATCGAGGACCCGGACGGCCTTTTTCCAATTGAATAGGAACAGATTATGCAGATGTTCGACGTGGTTCAGAAACCGTCTTGGACGGAATTTGCATTGATATCGAAATGGGAAAAGCCTCCACATCATGGACTCCACAAGCCGCCGCGGATTTCGACTGGTCGGTCGGATGATGAATTTCGCCTTCGTGATGACCATTGCCGCAGGGGGCGTTTTTCTCCTCCTGGAACCCCCATCGAATCAGGTTTGCGTCCTGTTCGCTGAGGAGGTCACTTTCAGTCAGGTTCAGCCGGAATCGGACGCGACTCCGTCGGGCGCAAGGGACAAAAACTTCATCGGTAGTCTCCGTGACCTCATCCAGGGATCGGAAGTCTTTGAATCGAGCGACAGTCAACAAGGCCTGTTTCAGATCCTTGACGAAGCGGATGGCCTTCTGGCTGATGCCAAGGCCAAAAATCAAGACGCTCTGAGAAACGTCAATCGTCAAGTTCGCGTGGGCGCCGCTTCACTCGCCCCCCATTTCATTCTCGTTCAAATGGAACGGGTCGGATTCTCCGACTGGGGCTGCTACGGGGGGACTTCGACTCCTACGATCGACAAATTGGCCGATGATGGGGTCCGGTTCACGAACTTTTACGCCGGCGGCAGCGATCCGGAAAAATCCTTATGGTGCCTGACAACCAGCGCAC
>JAGQQQ010000987.1 GCA_020426125.1 Planctomycetaceae bacterium | reverse complement strand
TGCGGTGACTTGTCACCGCTTTCTTTTTGTAGCGACGTGATTTCAACGAATGACGCGAGTGTCGAGAATGCTTCTCTGCGGTCGCTCTTGAACGGTCCCGAGCCGTCATTGAGCGGTTGCACTATCTTCCTCGGGTGAAACGCCGCGGGATGACTGGTTGCGAAAATCCGGTGGGGGCGAGTTCGGTCGCAACCGGTGTTGTCGGTAACGCTGCCGTTGTCGGAACGTGCTCCGAGCTTTGCTTCAGCTTCTGCGCAGCCGTTTTGACGACCGATTCCGGAGTGAGTTCTCCATTCAGGTAGTTCAAGAATTTCGGACTGGCTTGATGGAGAATCACGATCCGTTGACCGTTCGGAGCATTGCGATCCCGAACGATGACGACCACTTCCGCGCTCCCAGTGTTCAAGTCGACCGGTTCGGCGGACATCGAAGGAATCGACGGGGATTGCGGCGACGCTGCCGGAACGGTGCTGCTCAGATCGGCTGTTTGGATCGGGAATGGAGCCGCCTCCGGACGTTCGTTGTCAGCGATCGCCTGTTGCTCAGAATTCGATCCGGGAGTTCGATACAGGTGAGCCAACTGGCATTCATCGAGCAGGTCATGAATGGCATACAAACCCGTATACAGGCCGCGTTGGCCCTTGCGATCGGCGGCGACGCAGACTCCGATCACTTCCCCTTGCTGACCGAACAGTCCTCCGCCGGAGCGTCCTTGGACGGGCAACCCGGTGCACTCGATGTTATTGGGGCCGTTGTACTTATCCACGTCAGTGATTCGCAATTGCTGACGGGTGGGGTCGTCCCCACCGTTACATCCGATCGCCGCGACCTGTTCCCCCACTTCTAAAGCCCGATCGGCCGACGCAACACGCAGTGCTGGCAACGCCTGCGGAGTGCTGATTGAGATCAGGCCCAAGTCGGCCTCTTCATTGAACTTGATCAGCCGGGCAACATGGAGTCGGCTGACCCCCTCTTCGAAGACATCCACTTCAATCTTGGCATCATCGCTAAAGCCCCGAAAGATGTGTCCGCACGTCAGGATTCGTGTCGTCCCTGGCTCGCTGTCGATAATCGTTCCCGATCCGAGGTTGACGCTGCCGTTGATGATCACGCGGATGCGAACGCTGGCGGCCATCGGATCGATGTCCGAAGAGACTGTGTTCTGGCTGGTCAGTGTCGCGATGGTCTCCTCGGTTTCCCCCAACTCCGAATCGGTCGCTCGGACCACGGCCTCTTCAGGTGGTGCCTTTTTGTCCTTATCAAACGGCCACAGGTCGCGGAGCCGTTGACCAGGAGACTTCCCGGGGACGGGAGTTTGCACTGCGTCTTCCCGCGTCTGGACCTGAGCCACGGAGTTCGCCTGTGGCACGTCCCGATTCCAGGCCCCCGCTTGCCCCAATTCAACCGAAATCGCCATTTTTCCCTCATCGGCGGGCTTCGCGGAGGGGATTCGGGCGACCATCTTTCGGAGGTCCGCTTCGCTCAACGCTCCGGTGTGGCGGTCAACTTCCTTGCCGTCGACGACTAAAACGAATGTCGGGATCCGTTCGATCCGAAACCGGTTCGCGAGTTCCTTTTGTTGGTCAATATCCACTTTGTGGATCGGAAGTCCTTCCCGTTCCAGTTTCTCGACTAAGGGGGCAATCTGTTGACAGGGGCCGCACCAGGTCGCCCCGAAGTCGTAAACAACTCCGCGAGGATTGGCTGCCAGGCAAACAGTGGACAGACAGAACAGCAGTGCGAACGCAAAGCGAGACGGCATGACGACTCCTCGTGGGGGCTGGGAGCGACGGCGTGAGATGAGATCGAAAGGAGGGGGAACGGACGGGGGCTAACAGCCTGAGAGACAGACGGAGAATCCCTGTCGGAAGTCGAAGGGTGGCAAATGAAGAGATGGGAACAATTGTGTAGAAGATGACCGGGAGCGGCTTCCTGCCAATGTCATATTTACAATCCAGAATTGTCGATCTGACAAACCAGCGTCGGAGGTCCGGCTAGCTGTCGGGAGGTCACTCGGATGGGAAGACGGCACCAACCCTGGGGATTTTCCTAGCGGGTGGGAGATTTGCGGTTTTCATATCCGAGCCGTTCGGGGGCCTTCCTGGCGTCCCGTTCGGGTATTGATTCGTTACTATGCACTCGTTGTGCCAAACAACGGCAGTTTTTGCCGCCTCCAAATGGAAAGATCGTGGATTCGCCCGTTGAACATGAACCGACCCCGTCGCCCACTTGGCGGGGACAGTGCCTTGAGACTGTGCTGACCGCCGGGGTTGCCGTGGCCTTCTGTTGGTTCTTCTGGCGAGTCCTGTGGTCCGGTGGGGGGGTCATCGGAGGGGATCTCTATCCGTATTACATGCCACAGAAGTTCTGGCTTCAGCAATGTTTCGCCCAGGGAGAATGGCCACTCTGGAATCCCCTGGTCGGATTCGGGTATCCCATTCTGGGAGAAAGTCAGACAGGGGCTTTCTATCCGCCCAACTTGCTGCTGTACCGCTGGCTGGATTTGAACACCGCCTATGTTTGGAGCCAGTTAGGCCACTACATCTTGGCTTTCATGCTGTTCACAGCGCTCAGCCGCCGACTGGGGCTGTCGCTCTTTGCCTCCTGGCTCTCGGCGACGGTTTTCGTCTACGGCTGGTTTCCTCCTCGAATCTGTTTGGAATGGGCCATCATCGGAGGAACCTGGCTGGCCGGCTCACTGTGGAGTGCGACGGCCTTTCTTCAGTCACACAGGCCGCGATGGGCGTTGATGGTCTCGCTTTGCACCGCGATGAGCCTGCTCGCGGGGCATTACAATTTGGAGTTCATCACATTATTGATGTTAGCGGCGTGGCCGCTTGTTGTGCGGCAGGAGAATGTCGCCGTTTGGAGAAATGGGAGAGTCTGGGGCGGGCTGGGCGTGGCTCTCGCGTGTGGATTTTGCATGGGAGCCGTGCAACTCTTACCAACATGGGAACTCAAACAGCTCAGCCAGCGACAAGGAGACGGACCCGAATTCTCCGCGACGTACGGCCATCTCCCCCCCGAAGCAATCTCCCAGCTCTGGATGCCCTGGCGGTGGTACGCGGGAAACGAGCCGATGGACCGATCACTCGAACAATCGCAGTGGCTCGCCGTGCCGGATGCGACAAATCAAGCGGAGGCCCAAATCTATGTCGGGGCGATTCCCTTCCTGCTGGCTGTACTGGCCCTGTGGTGGAAACGCCGTGAGGGAGAGTCTCTGACAGCGTCGTGGCGTTGGGCGTTGTTGGCAATGGTCGGGTTATTGCTCGCAACGGGCTGGCCCACCTATGTGCTTCGCGATGTCCCGGGGTTTTCCTTCTTTCGTGGACCAGGACGGTATTCGTCGATCACGGTGGTCGTCCTGGCCATCTGGGCTGGTCAAGGTCTCGACGCAGTGCGTCGAAAGTGGCGAATCCAATCCATCAAATCGCGACTCGTCGGCCTCACGGTGGTGGCGGTCTCACTG
>JAGQQQ010000986.1 GCA_020426125.1 Planctomycetaceae bacterium | reverse complement strand
TCATCATGTTGCAGTCCGCGGCAGATTGCAATGATGAACAAGGAGACATTGCGGAATGTCAGGAGATTCTTCGATCATCAGAAACAGAGAGAGTGGATGCGATCCTGATGCATCTCGGATGCGATTGTTGGAAGGCCATCAAATCGCATCAACAAAACGGGAAATCATCTGTTCGATGGAATACCGACGAGCCATTTTTTCGGCGGCCGCTGAACCGAGCCTCGCGGCCCAATCGGGATTCTCCAGAAGTTTGAGTGTGTACTGCATTAATCCCACACTGTCCCCCAGATTGACAATCAGGCCGTCCTGTTCGTGGATAACAAGTTCCCGATTGGGGGGAATGTCACTGACGACCACCGGTTTTCCGGCGGCCATCGCTTCCATCAGGCTGTTCGACATTCCTTCGTATTCACTCGCCAGCCAGAAAGCCTCCGCGAGATGCAGGAGTGAGGCGGCGTCTTCCCGGTGTCCGAGAAACCGCACATGGCTGGCCGCTTCGACATCTTCTGCGTAGAGTTCGAGTTCATTCCGTTCGGGGCCGTCGCCGATCACCAAGAGATGAACTTTGTCATTGGCCTGCCGGATCAACTGGGCGCCCCATAACAAATCACGAATTCGTTTTTGAGGAGCGAGACGGCCAACGTAGGCCACAAGCCTGGCATCGGAGGGAACACCTATCTGTTCGCAAAGTTGCTCGTAAGTCATCGCCGGCGCTGCGGGGGGAGTGACACCATTCGCGATAACCTGGATCTTATCGCTTGGAAAACCAAGTTGCTGGTAGAATTCACGGACGCTTTCGGAATTTGCAATCAGCAAGTCCGTATAAGGGATGAGCAGTCTATCCAGCTTTCGCTGCCAGGAGGCTTTCCAGGAATCGACGCAACGTTCCGAGATGATTCGTCGGGGAGGCGACTTCATGCCGACGGTCGCCAGTCTCGCTGTGGTATTCGCAGAGAACAGTGCGGAAAGAACCGTATCCGGTTGCCAGTCGCGGATGACTCTTCGAATACGCCAGATCGGACGGGGATCGATCCGTCCCCACTTATGCAGAATCTCGACGTGAATGCCTGCCTCTTCCAGGTCGCGTTGAAGCGGTCCGCCGCGCGACAGAACCAGGACACGAACGTCAACTCCCTCCCGAGACAGACCTGTGGCCAGCAGACAGAACTGCTTTTCCGCTCCGGAACGGTCCAGCGTTGGAATCACCAACAGGAGTTTCGTTCGGTCAGGGGCAGACGAGGTCATCAGAGTAGGTTGAGGGTTAAGAGCGAAACGTCGAGAGTTTGGCGAACGTGGTGCATCATCGCAAGTTGAGCACGGTCTCCTCCCGTTCCGAGGGTGCTTCATTGAAGCTGAGTTGATGGGCGCCTCGTGAGAAAATCCGCTCTCGTTGTCGCTCCCGCCTTCT
>JAGQQQ010000985.1 GCA_020426125.1 Planctomycetaceae bacterium | reverse complement strand
ACGGAACGAGCGCCTCATCGTGGCCAGTTTGGGTTTCGGCATAGACATCCGTGACGACAGTCGCGACGGCCTTAATGGCCGTGTAAATGAAGATGATCGACATCAACGCGCCAAACGTCTCATCCGTGAATCGGGTGACATACCGCATCAGGCAACTGGCGTCAGTCGCCGACATCAGAAGCAATAGCACTGCCGTCCAGATGCCAACCCACGCATAGGTCTCCAGAAAATACTCGCTCAGTCCCATCTGCTGACACAGGACATACAGGACCCAGGTGAAGACCAACAGAGGACCGGTCCCCCCAAGGAGAATCAACGGCTGGCCAGCGAAGAGCGCGTACAGGGCTCCGCACCCGGCCGTTGCGACGAGCATTTCGACGACGCCAATCTGGTTCTCGGTCAGTTGGGCCATAATTCCGCCGAACGTCACTGCCGGGGCCAGACAGGCGAAGAACAAGAAGAGGACGGAGGCGATCGATTTGCCGTTGAGTCCGTCAGTAAAGTCGCTGACATAGTGGGGTAGCCGTCGCTTCAAATCGGCAGACAAGCCGCCACAAAACTTACCGGTGTAGACCAGGCCGTCTTCGACTTTCTTGCGTGGAGATTTCTCGACCGGTTGATTCCGGTCTTGAAACCGTTCCAGGGCCGCGAGCAAGTCCAGCTGAGTCCGGGCAATTCCGGCTTCATATCGGAATTGATCATCCGACATCAGCCGCGCAATGCCTGCCAAGGCGTCGAGGTGTTGTTCCGCCGCTCCGGGAGGACCAAGCAGTAGAAACACATACCGGACGGCGACCCCGTCGGGGGCATCAAGATTGAGGGGATGCCGTAAACGGATAAACAGGATCAGTGGCGTCGTGAGTTTCTCGGAATAGGCATGGGGAATGGCAACCGAGTTCCCGATCGCGGTGGGAGAGGAGTGTTCCCGCTCAACCAGGGTATCTTCGATCTCGTCTCGATCAACTTTGTCGAGCAAGCCGCGGGCTTCGACGAAATCGAGTCCCGCCCGCAACACCGATCCGATATCGAGAGCTTCCAGATCCAGCAAGAAGGATCCGTCCAGCAATGCCTTTCGCAGTCGGTTCACGCCGCCCGTCCTGTTCGTTGTCCCGATTTTGGCTGGACTCCTCCGTCCGCCTCGCTTCCCAGCCTAACGGTCACAAAGGAATACGAAAAGATCGATTGATCCTTCGGCTTTTTCGAAGTACGAAATCTGAGCGAATGGAAATTCAGTCGTTCGGGTGGTCTCTCGACCAGATACGTTCGAGGCCAAATCGCCGAGTGGAAAACAGGAATTGCTCTCAGTCGAACAATCAGAGTATGGTTCTTGCGAATCGATCGGAAATTTTCCCGTGTTTGCAGTTCAGGGACGAAGCCCGA
>JAGQQQ010000984.1 GCA_020426125.1 Planctomycetaceae bacterium | reverse complement strand
GGATAATCCGGCAGGGGAACGGTCCCATTGAGAATGCCGACGACATCATCCTCGTAAGGTCCCTGATAAGTGGGGTCAATCCGACGGGTCTCCACTACCAACTGCTTGGGATAGCTCACTTGTTGCCCATCGATATCGATCACATCCAGTTCAGCTGTTAGCACCCGATCGCTAATCGATCCCTTATTGACTTTCACTTCGGCCCCATCGAATTGCACCATGTTGTCCGATTCGATCCGAACAGGAAGATACCAATGCTCCGGATCAAGCCAAGCACGCACTCTGGGAAAGACCTGATATCTTCCATGGAGAGATTCCGGAATCTCCATCTGGCTATAGGGAATCGGCTCTGCCAGACTTTGTACGAGCTGGTATCGGCGACCCTCCAGATCGACTTCCCCCATCGCCTCCAGATCATGGTCGAATAACTCGTCGAAAGGATGCCTGACTCCTCCGAAATTCTTGGTCGGGGAAAGGAGTGGCGGAAACTGGAACTCGGGAGAGTCGGGAAGCTGTTGAAGCACCGCCCCCGCCAACAAACCGCGATGGCGTTGCCCGATCATGCACCGGACAGGCTCGTTTGCGTCGGCCCAACCAAAGATCGACCAGCCATTGTGCAGGTCGTCCTGGAACTGTTCGGACGTGAGGGGAAGTGGCAATGGTTCATCGGGTTTCGGCGTTCCCGCGTTTAGGGGGTTGACGAACGCCAGTTGCGTGCCCGTCCGGTTTCGAACAAGTTGCCCCCACCACCCTGTTGCTTCCGGGGGTTTGGAATTGGCCATCCGCTCAAAGACAGCATCCCCTCTGCCACCCTTAATGTTGTCCTTGCCAACTGACACCTGATATTCGTGACTGTGTATCGCACCAATCTCAGGAGTCTTTTTAATAGACCATCGAGCCTGGACGGAATTCAGGGAATTCGCATTCTGTAGGTACGCGGCCTTCATTTCTTCGAATGTGGCCTGACCGGACTCGTCAGTCGTGCCGGACATCATCACGAGTGACAGAAGGAATAGCTGAGGTGTGAACATTTATCCAAATCCTTTAAGAGATTCGAATACGTTAAACGCACCCGTTACAAGGAGCGACCGCGCCTCCGCCGCCGCCACATCCAGGGGAAGCCGGACAGGCCCACGCGAACGTTGTTGGGTTTCGAAACGGAGCCCCGCAAGCCAGGGGCACTCTCTGGTTTCCACAAACATTGTTTCCAAATGTGTCGTCACAGATGGTCCAATCAAATAACCCGTTCCAAACGCATGTAAACTTTGCCGCCCAAGTGATCGAGCAACCATCGCTCCCGTCTTCGGTACAGTATCGAGCGGTCCAGATCCCCCCGGCAAGTGCACAAGTGTGGGCCGTACATCCAGGACAGGTCGTGGGCGTTGACCCGCAGGTGTAAAATGAACCGTAGGTCGCCCCGACGAGTTTATCGGCCTCAGTGTCAGGGAGCGGCACCACCACGTTCGGAGAGTTGAACAGGGTGACGGACGCCAGAATGGCCGTCGCCGTCAGAATCTTCGTCATCATAAATCGCACTCCTTGTTGAAGACCATGCCGGAACCGGCGATGAACCAGAGCCGACATCGAAACTGTGACTCGATTAGCAGCCTTTCAATTGTCCTGCGAAATCTCGGGAGTGTCAGTTCGACAGTAGATAAAGAACGAAAGCCGTCAGAGAGACTGAGATTTGAGATGTTGAGAATCAAAGAGATGATCTCGCATCAGCATCGTCAAATCAGTTCGTCTTGTCAACGATCGACAATAGGAAAAAGTTCTAAATGAGGAGGTGCATCGATATCTCGCATGGGACGAGGTTTTCCGTCGCACGATCTAAGGAATTGAACCACGGCCATAGATAGAAACTTGTCGCCCGACACATCGTCATTCGCTATCTCGAAGAGATCGTTTTCGTATTTCGAAGTTCCCCGGAATCCGTCAGTTCCGAGGCAAACGATCAACCGATTGGGATCTTGCGTTGGCTGCGTTTCAATCGAGTGAGGGCATTTGAGTGAGTCGGCGCGGAGATGCTCGGCCATTTCGTTCGCGTTGTATGATCCGGTTCATGCAGCGGAAATTGCACGTTAAGCCATTTGCCGAATAGGACTTTTGCGAGGTAGCCTTCGTTCCAG
>JAGQQQ010000052.1 GCA_020426125.1 Planctomycetaceae bacterium | reverse complement strand
TTGGGAAATTGAAAGATCGTGATTCGAATTTCGGGCTGATTGTCTTGAGTGGTGGCGTAGGTTTTCTCATTCTCGCAGGGAATTTCGATTCCCTTCGCGAGCAACTCGCTAAATTTCTGCCCCATCGTTTCGATGCCAAGGTAGTGGCTGGTCTTGTTCGTCTCTGCGACCTGCGAGTTGTCGACTTTGTCTTCATCCGGCTTCTCTCCTGGCAGATCGAATGTCGCACCAAGCACCGCAGCCCCAAGCGAAACGGCCGTCCCCGGATCGATATCTCCGTAGGGCTCCATGTCAAACATGTCCGTGACCAGTTCACGGATGATCGGAGCCCGGGTGGAATTGCCCACGAGGATGATGCGATCGACTTCGTCGAGAGGCGTGTTCGCTTCCTGCAATGCCTGGTTAATGCACTCTCGCGTCTGATCGACCAGGGGCCGGATCGCTTCGTTGAACTGCTCGCGTGTGATCTCCGTGGAAACATGGAACTCTGTTCCACTTTCATTCTTGACGAGGCCCGGGACGTCAACAAAGGCGGACTCCGCATCGGAGAGTTCAATCTTCGCTTCCTCCGCCTTCTCTTTGAGAATCTGTTGAGCCGTGCGGAGCTTCTTCTTGCTGATCCCCTGATCCTTTTTGACATCCAACACGTCGGGGCCGCCATCGTCAACGATTTTTTGTGCGAGCACCTTCATCAGGGCTTCATCAAAGTCGTCTCCTCCGAGCTGCGGGATTCCCGCCTTTCCGAGCACGGAAAACGACGCGGGGGAATCTCCATCGGATGAGACCTCGACTTTGAGCACGCAAACGTCGAACGTTCCTCCGCCCAAGTCGTAAACGAGAATTGTCTGATCGCGATCATGTCCGAACCCATAAGCGACGGCGGCAGCGACCGGTTCCTCAACCAGCCGCAAGACCTCCAACCCCGCGAGTCGACCCGCTTCTTTTGTGGCCTCACGCTGATTGTTGTTGAAGTTCGCGGGGATCGTGATCACGGCATAATGCACCGTTCCTCCCAGATCTCCTGAGTCTTGGACGCCGTTTTTCAGGTACTCCAGGATCTGAGCCGAGACCTCCTCGGGCCGGACCGGTTGTTCGTGGATTTCCCGCGAGTAGTCCGGGTCACCCATGTGCCGTTTGATGGAGACAACCGTGTTGTCAGGATCAATCAGGGCTCGCCGCTTGGCCTGCAGCCCGATGAGCGGCTCATCCCCTTCCCGATAATTCACGACCGAAGGAGTCGATGTTTGCCCGCCCACGGGGAGAACTTGCGGGCGTCCACGTCGATAGACGGACGCTGTCGAAGTGGACGTCCCCAAGTCAATCCCGATCACGTAGGGAGAATACTTCTCAACAAGTCCAGGTTCACTCATCACTCGTCTCCTTGAATGCGGAAGGTCAGTCGGGGTCGGCGAATTGGCATTTCCTCGGCTCTGTCTCTCGATTGGCAGGCGAGGTGTCTGTCGAAGGGAAGTCGTCTCTCAACGGGGAATCTGATCGATTGTCATAACGACGGCGATCGCTCCGCGGAAGCGGCCATGCATAGGAAAAATCCGTTGCGAACACTCGCAACAAGCGGAACGTCGATTTCTGCTTGCCGACTTTCGCTAGCTGGAAATCTTCAACTCGGCGCGAACCTTGCGTACGACTTTCAGGGTGGCTGGGTCCATCCATAACAACTCGGAGGCGTCCCGTCCCTCCAGGTCAATTGTCGCTCCTTCCACCTGCAAGACCCCATTGGGGTCGAGGCACAGTTCAAATCGAATAAAGGTGTGTGAACGGCTCTTGTCGAAGGTCAGCGTTAGCATGCCTAAATAGTGGTTCTTTTCCGGGTCGGGATTGTCTCCTCGAAAGACCGGAAGTTGCCCGATAATCTGTCCCGGCGAAGCCACCCCCAATGTCATTCCACTCGATGGAAGCGGCGAGTTTTTCTGGATCACCGTCGTACAGGCCAACTGGTTGCGTTCGTCATTCATCCCCACGGAAATGGGATGCGAAACCACATCAGTGACATCGATTTCGACTGGGGCATAGTCGGCGCCCCCGGCGGCGACTTCGTCAACGGAGCACAAATTTGCGGCCATGATCGCGGCGCCTTGGGAAACAGCGAGATCGACATTGTCCGCCACGAATGGTTCTTTCACAGTGTCGGCGAGCACCCGACGGATCAATGGAACCTTTGTCGACCCTCCGACGAGCACCAGCCGGTCGATATCTTCGATATCCAGTTTCGCTTCACGAATTGTTGCTAAGACTAAGTCTTTTGTCTTGTAGACCAACCCTTTGATCAACCCCTCGAATGTGCGGCGGCTGATGGCCATTTCGAGGTGTTTGCCTTTGTAGAAGTTCGGCAAGTCCAGATAGGCCTCCTCGGCATCCGAAAGCTCGACTTTGACCCGCTCGCAAGCGGACGTGAGCATCTGCAGCGCGTGGCGAACTTCGGAATCGGTGGGGTTCTCTTTTCGCAAATCGATTCTGTGCTGTTTGAGAAACTCCTCGATGGCGTGTTCCCGGATCGCCGAGTCGAAATCGTTCCCGCCGAGGTCATGGTCCCCATTGACGGCGAGCACCGTGAACTTGGCAAACGACTCGTTCTCAATTTTCAAGACAGAGATGTCGAATGTTCCTCCGCCCAGGTCATAGACCAGAATTGTCTGGTCGCGGCCCTTGTCCAGGCCAATGGCAATCGCGGCAGCCGTCGGTTCCGGGAGAAGCC
>JAGQQQ010000983.1 GCA_020426125.1 Planctomycetaceae bacterium | reverse complement strand
AACCATATTGCCAAAGATCCATTCGTGATTTGCCAGAGGCGATCACGTCGCTCCCAGAAATTCTGTCGAACCGTCGGGGGCGAAAAAACCGCCCGACTTGTGGTGGGCGGCTTGCGAAAGAGAAGGATAACAAGAGAGTCGGCGGCGTCAATGGTCCCGTACAAAAAAATTTCGAATGGCGCCGAAGGGGGCGTTTTTGGCGCCATTCCGATTTCCTCAGCGATGCCACTTGCGAAGGGAATCATGCCCCAGCTGCGAGAATGGGGCGGAGAATTTCCCCATGCACATTCGTGAGACGGCGTTCGATTCCGTTGTGGTAGAACGTCAGCCGCTGGTGATTGATTCCCAGGAGGTGCAGAACAGTCGCGTGGAAGTCGTGCCAGTGAACACGGTCTTCCACAGCCTTCCAGCCGATGTCGTCGCTGGCCCCGTAAGCCAGACCAGGCTTCAATCCGGCGCCTGCCATCCAGACGCAAAACCCGTATTGGTTGTGATCCCTGCCGGCTCCCAGGACGTCGGAGGCCGACTGGGTGAAAGGAGTTCTCCCGAACTCGCTGGTAAAGAGGACAAGAGTGTCCTCCAGCAGGCCACGTTGACGCAGATCGCGGAGGAGTCCGGTAATCGGCTTGTCGATCCGTCCCGCTTCGCGGCCGTGGTTTTGGACCATATTTTCGTGGCCGTCCCAGTTGATTCTCGGAGAGCCAAAGGCTCCACCGGAAAACAACTGGACGAAGCGGACTCCCTGTTCGAGGAGTCTGCGAGCTAAAAGGCAACTGCGGCCAAAGTCTTGAGTCGCTTCCTGGTTGGTTCCATAGAGATCGTGGGTCGCGGCGGTCTCCCCATCGAGATTTGTGACCTCGGGAACGGCAAGCTGCATTCTCGCAGCGAGTTCGTAACTGCGAATCCTGGCGGACAGGGCATCCTCGGGGCCGTGGTGCTGTAAGTGCTGCCGATTGAGATTGTTGAGAAGTTGGCGGCTGGCGAGTTCGGTTTCTGAGGGAATCTCCCGTTCGGGGAAAAGGTCGTCAATCGGGTTTCCCTGGCTACGGATGACGACTCCCTGGTGTTGAGCGGGGAGAAAGCCGTTGCTCCAGTTGATCGATCCCCCTGCCGGGACTCCGCGTTGATCGGGGATCACCACGTAGGCGGGCAGGGAGTCGGTTTCGGCCCCCATCCCATAGGAGAGCCACGCTCCGGTGACGGGAAAGCCATTGAGGCGGAATCCCGTGTTCTCCTGAAAGGTCGCAGGGGTGTGATTCGAGGTTTCGGCGAACATGGACTTGATGACCGTCAACTCGTCCGCGACCTCCGCGAGATGGGGAAACAGATCGGAGATCCACAGGCCCGATTCTCCACGCTGCTTGAACGCCCAGTCACTTTGCCGCAGCAGGCCGATCTGCCCGAAGAAGACGTCGGCCGAGTCGATCCCGCTGTATTTTTTGCCGTGAAACTTTTCCAGCGTCGGCTTGTAGTCAAAGGAGTCGACTTGGCTGACTCCTCCGCAGGCACAGATGTGGATCACCCGTTTGGCCGGAGCCTCGAAGTGGGGCCACGGATCGCCCGCTTGCGGCTTGGTCACGGCGGACGATGCGGAGCCGTCGGCAAGCATCAGAGAGGCCAGCGCGGCGGAGCCGAGGCCGTGGCTCGTCCACGAGAGGAAGTCGCGTCGGGTTGTCTGGGGGAAATTCATTTGTCTGATCTTTTGAGTGGCAGAAGTGAGCCAGTGCCGACCACGCGGCGATCTACTCGGCAAACAGGAATTCATTGGTGTTGAACAGAACCCGTGCGAGAGCTGAGAGTCCATGTTGATTCACGAAAGCGACCGCAGCTTCGGACTCTTCGGGGCGGGGGGGGCGTTGAAAGACAAAGTCATACATGGACCGAACTTGTTGTCCGGCGTCGGCATTGTCGGTGGCTTCGACTCTCGCTTCGAGTTGATCGCCCATCCGGAGAACAAACGAGTTATTGAGCAAGGAGAGTGACTGCGTTGGCGTGGT
>JAGQQQ010000982.1 GCA_020426125.1 Planctomycetaceae bacterium | reverse complement strand
AACACGGGTGAATTCGAGACCGAGAGAAAGGGCGTGGCGAGTAGTCCTCGCCACGCCCTGAGAGATCTCCGATCAGTCGTGTTCGATCTCGAGTTCCATTTCGAGGTGTTCGAATTCCACTTCCACTTCCGGATGGTTCACTTCATTCTCGAACTCAACCTCGGCGGCAACATCATCGTCACCCAATCCGTTGTTGCGGTCGATTCGATCGTCCCCTCCAAACGCAAAGAAATAAGCAGCGCCGCCGACGTTGTTCTCGCCGGTCATTCGGACATCATCATCCCCGGCCCCGAGAAACACACCAAGATTCCGCTCGATGTTATTGGCGCCGACAGGCTGCATCTGGTTATTAACAAGATCGCCAAATAACCCCACAACGTCATTTCCGGGGCCGCCGAAGATTTTCAAGTCCCGGCCGACCGTTACGCCGGCGATCCCGATATCATTCTGGCCTGCCCCCGCGGTGATAACGAGGTCGCGAGCCGATGTTGACTGAGAAACGATAAAACGGTCGTCGCCCGACGACCCCCAAGCTCGAAGGTCCTCACCCGACTGGACGTCATTGAGCGTGACGTTGTTCGTCAAGCCAAGGCCGGTGAACAGTTTGGTGTCCCGAACCGAAGTGGAATTGGCGACCAGAATGTCGTCGCTTCCATGTGGCGCGAGATTGTCGTCCCCGTTCACAATCAATTTGTCCCCGGCGTTCAGATCTCGAACATCGATCGTGTCGTCATTCGCCCCACCGGCGACCATGATATCCTCGCCAAAGTGAAAGTTGCCGGACGCCAGAATCTGGTCATTTCCGCCGTGGGTATAAATGATCAAACGGCGCGACAGGGAGATCTCCCCGGAAAGATTGACGATGTCGTTTCCTCCGAGCATCGCAAATCTCAGGTCACGGTATTCCGTCGCGTTCGTATCAATCTGAAAAGGGGTTGACCCGTGATTAATGGTCGTCCCGTTGACACCCGTGAATGTCAGAATCCCGCCCGCTCCACTGACTTCAATTTCGTTGCCATCGGCATTGCCAATGACGCGAATGTCGTCGCCGTCGAATCCGACATTGACGTTTCCTGACAACAAGGTTCTCGATTCGAGATTCTCCACACCCCGATTCCCGAAAACAGCGCGACGGCGAGGTCGCAGGCGGCGAAACAAATTGAGCGGCATTCTCATCATTCTTAGCTGGTGACACCCGCGGATCAGGGAAGGAGTCTAACCTAAGGGACTCCCATGTCCAGAGGAATTGAACTCGTTGAAGGCGGCATCAATCGGCGCAAGCAAGGTTCAATTCGTCTGGAACGTGAGTGATCGCACTCTCGCTTATGCGAAGAAGATCGCGAAATCAGTGCATGTTGGAGTAACCTCTCGTGAACTGAATTAGCGATCCATCAATAGGCGTGGAACGGTCTTGTTCCGTGTTCGGCTTTCTCCATCACCGGGCCGGAGAGGTGTCATTCAAAAAGGGCGCTCCAGCAGTTCTTTGGAAACGTGAGGAGCCCGATGGGACTTCGGGATCGTCGGATTCAACGTCAGGAATGGCATTCTGTTCGGCAATCTCGACGGTCGACTCCAAATTTGATTCTGATTCCATCGCCTCCCCTGTGGAGTTGTCCTTCGGGGGGATGACAAGCTCCGTCCCGACCTTGAGATTGTCCACGCTGGAAAGCTGTGAACGGTTGGCATCGAAGATTTGCTGATAACGCGAGATGGTTCCGTAGAACTTGAACGAGATCCCAGTCAGAGTGTCCCCTGGGCGTACGACGTACGTCAGAGTCTGCGGCGCCGGAGTTTCAGTCGTGGCAAAGGGGACCACATCAGCCGGACCGGTCCAAACCAGAGAGGATTCATTCCTTGGTCTGGGACCTGCGGATCCATCGGTTTCGGAATTCCCCCCGTTAGCGGTGGAATTGGGAATGGTCGAGATCGATGAAGGAGCAACGCCAATCGGATTGGGGGGAGTGATTGGAATGGAGATAGCTTCCGATTCCTCGCGTGTTCCCGAGAGGGGGGAAGAAAGAATGGGTGCTGACTCGGGCGAAGCGGGTTGATATGCTCGGATCGGAAGGAAATCCAGTTCCGAGTCGGCAATCGGTTCTGGTTCCTGGAACGTCATCCATGGGGCGGTACGAGGCTGTCGTGGAAAACAGAACGCGGCGGCAAAGCCGACCACGAGCATTCCCAGCGCCAAGCCTAATTTCGCATCGCGCCTCATGGGCTTTGATCTGTTACATAGTTTTCGCTTCAGCTCGCGGAGTTCAGCACCCACGCAAGGAACGTCACACCCTTAGAGATCGGCAACATCTGCCAGTTCCTGGATCGTCTCTTGTCGAGTTCGGCGAGAATTGCGGGTCGCCCCATTCGGGATACCGGTTGTCGCGACGATGACGGTTCTTCGATCAAAATGCTGGCATCGGTGAAATTGTTACGTTTGTGGATCCGCTTCACCAACCACTTCGCCGCGAGACGTCGACGCCGGACGGCGCAGCGTTCTCCAGAACTTTCTTTTGGGCGAGCGGCCGATGAAAGCATACCATATAAGCCAAGTAGAACAGGTTTCTCACCTGTTGTTGATAGGATGCAATCCTGTCCAACCGGTCAGTTTCCTTCCGCCGAACGTCTTGGGTTCTAACTTGCCTGAGAAGGTTGCGGGATTCCCAGAACGAGGTCAGTGAGACCCAGCCAGACTGAGAAAGTGCTCCAGATCCAGTCCGCGTTTGAGGATCCGCGCGGCGGTTGGGGCCGCCACGGAGCCGCCGTATTGCTGGCCTTGGGGTTCGTCAACCATCACCAAGACGAGCAGCCGAGGATTTTCTGCCGGAGCACCGCAGACGAACGAACTGATGTGCCGATCGGAGACATAGCCGCCGTTTTCGGGGTCGGTTTTTTGGGCGGTGCCCGTTTTCCCGAAGACGGTGATCCCTTCGAGCCGGGCCTGTTTGCCGGTTCCTCGTTGGACAACGGCCGCCATCGGTTCCCGGACCACCCAGTCGGCGACCTCTTCCCGAACGACTCGTGAGACTACCACCTGCCGGGCTTCCGGCTCACGTGAGTCCGTCATCATCAGCAGGTGCGGACTGATCTTGCGCCCGCCATTCGCGAGCACGGCATGCGCCGCGATCATCTGGAGCGGAGTGACGGCCAATTCGTGGCCCATCGGAATGGAGCC
>JAGQQQ010000981.1 GCA_020426125.1 Planctomycetaceae bacterium | reverse complement strand
AATTCAAACGCCGACAAATGCCCCCTGGAATCAAGCTCTCCCCCCGAGCCTTCGGCACTGGCCGCCGCATGCCCATGGCCGCGCGAGGGTTTGTGGGGATTGACGGCTAACCGAGGCATTATTGACAACCGTAGCCAAGGCGGAAGGCAATACGGCCTCTCAAAAGATATTGACAGTCAGCCGTTTGAATTCCATGATCGGAGAAGTGTTCGCGATAGATTGAAAGCCTTCGAATCACGTGATCGTTGAAGGAAGGACGGTGTTTTTCTTTCAACTCGACATTCGGTAATCATTTTGAAGAAGAAAAGATGATCGACAGCACGACGAAAAAGCCACTTCACGTTTCGACTGATGGAGACTCGGGGCCCTATATCATGGTCCCGGTTGAGCAGGTCGACGAAGTTGGCAAACTTCTCGATGGCCATGACATTCGATATTGGGTTGACGAAGTTGCTATTTCGCTCAACGGCGAGCCGGAGATCACGGTGATCAATCTCGGGCATCATGTGGACGCAAAGCGGGTCCAGGCCATCCTCGATAACGCCGATTAGTTGTCAATGTCACTCACTGATGAAATCTCTGAGATTCGTGACAGGTCGCTCGCCGCACTCGACGCAAGTCATGATTACTTCACCAATTCAAAAACGGCTTGGCGGATTGTTCAACAAGTCGTTCGCGGTGGAAACACATTTGAGATTCGCAACCAAACTACCGGCAGTCAAACAGATGGGACCGAAATTGCTCATCTTGCGCAGCAATATGTGACCGGCTACCTCGCATCAGCGACGTTTCAAGATTTCGTCGCGATCTTCGAACGCTTTGTCTTCGAGTTTCTCACCGCATGGTTAACGGAGTACCCGCGCAGCTTGGCTGGCCAGCAACTCAAGTTTCAGACGGTACTTGACGCAGCAGACAAATCCGAGGTTATGGCATTCGTTGTTGAGAGGGAGGTCACGGGGTTGGCCTACAAGAAAGTTTCCGACTGGTTCCAATATCTTGAGAAGCTCGTCAACTTGGGGTGCCCCAGCGAGGAACTCATCCGGCAAATTGTCGAAATCAAGGCATCTCGGGATGTGCTGGTTCACAACAGTGGCATTGTTAATGCAATCTATGTCTCCAAATCGGGCGAACTCGCGAGGTTTGTGGCCGGAGACAAACTGGAACTTCCCGAGTCCTATCACCGCCAGTCTTGGGAATTGATCAAGCAACTTGTCACCGAAGTTGCAAACTCCGCTATTGAGAAACTGAACTCCGGCAGATCGAGTCGGTGATATCGGCATCCAGCATGGTAGGACCAGTCAAAAGTCGAAACACAGCGGAGTCTCAACACTCTCTGGTCACTGTGGTTTTGAGGATGATGATTCCTTCATCAGCGATTTGATTTCAGAGTGGGCCAGTCCCCAAGTAAAGCACTCTTTCTCATTCCCCTCAAGAATCTTAAAGAAACGCGACTCGATTGAGTCTGGGAGTTGAATAGCACCGAACGCGGTTCTGATTGCTTTTCTCCCGGCTTCCTTATTCCCAACGAAATGGAGGTAACACCCCAATGCAAAGAGGTCTCGATACGCGGCCTGCCGATAGGGAACGTGATCCGATTGTAAATATTCGGTGATCTTTGATCGCAACTCTTTCATCTGGTCCGGGGTCATTTCTGCATTCCACCTCTTAACGGGACGTGCCCTCACGCTCCGAAGCGAGGGCCAAACACCTGATAGAAAACCAACACTCTCCAAAACGGATTCGGTTCACTCTTCCATTCTTGGGCCCGAGACACAATCCACAGGCCATGGATTGTATGGTGAAGTCGAACCCGACTCCACTTGAAAAACTCCGCCCCCGTTGTGCGGATCGTCCACTCTCGCAAAAATGTGATCTCTTCTTCGAATCGGACGGCCATTGAGTGGGAATCGTGGTGGCGGTCCAAAATGGTTTTCCCACGATCCCCTCCGCAACTGCGGCTCCATGTCTGACACGATTCACGGCAGTATTTACGATTATCCCAAGTACTACGAACTCCTGTTCGGGTCGGACTGGAAGGCGGAGTATGACTTTCTGCGCGAATGCTTCGAGCGGTACGCGAAGTGTGAGGTCTCCCGGGTCTTTGAGCCGGCGTGTGGGACGGGGCGGCTGTTGATCAAGCTGGCTCAGGGGGGCTATAACGTCGGCGGGAATGATCTCAACCCGAAGGCGGTCGACTACTGCAATGCCCGGCTTCAGCGGCATGGCTACCCAGCCAGCGTCACCGTGGGGGATATGGCGGACTTCCGTCTCGCGAAGAAAGTGCATGCGTCGTTCAATACCATCAACAGCTTTCGGCACCTTGATTCCGAACAGGCCGCGGAGGCCCATTTGCAGTGCATGGCCAACGCCCTGACGAAAGGGGGGCTGTACATTCTGGGAATCCATCTGCTGCCGACACAGGGGGAACGGATGGAGACCGAAAGCTGGACCGCCCGCCGGGGGAACCTGCAAGTCAATTCCCGAATGTGGTCGAAGGAACTTGACACCCGCAAACGGAACGAAAAGCTCGGGATGATCATGGATGTCTACACGCCGACCAGCCACATGCAGATCGTCGACGAGATGAACTACCGGACCTACACGGCAAAACAGTTCGAGAAGCTGCTGGCAACGTGTCCGCAGTTCGAGGTCGCGGCGCTGCATGATTTTTGTTACGACATGGATGTCCATGTGGAAATCACACCGCGTCTGGAAGACGTGGTCTACGTGCTGCGGAAGAAATAATGGAGGCGCAGGAGACCGACACAATTGAACCGGAGCGAGTGCCACCCTCGTCGCGACGGATCTGGGGACGGACGCTCGCAGCACTGCTGGTCACGTTGATTCCATTTCTGATTCTGGGGACGGCGTTCGAGGAGCAGATTGCGGAGTTTGTGAAAACAGAGCGGTCGCCGTGGACGATGGCGGGAATCATCACCGCCGTTCTCGCGGGGGATATGGCCTTGCCGATTCCCTCCAGCGCGGTAATCACTTATGCGGGTGCCCAGTTGGGGGTTCTTGGCGGGACAATCTGCTCTT
>JAGQQQ010000980.1 GCA_020426125.1 Planctomycetaceae bacterium | reverse complement strand
AAATGGGGGCTCAAAAACGTGGTTTCTTTCGGCGTTTGCACACTGGCGTTCCGCCTCATCTCAGGAGTATCGATGTCGCGTCCTCCGTTTCTCTTTTGTCTCGCTTTGTCGTTTTTGATGGCAATCTCCGCGTCCCTTCGCTCAGACTCGTCGCTTTTTGCAGGGGATTGGATGCGATTCCGCGGCCCCAACGGGACCGGAAGCTACGAAGACGAAAAGCCGTTGCCTGTCACTTGGGGAGAGACGGAGAATCTCGCTTGGAAGAGACCTTTGCCCGGCCCCGGAGTTTCCAGTCCGATCGTGGTTGGAGAGAAAGTCTTCGTCACATGTTACTCAGGGTATGGCGTCGAACGCGACGATCCGGGCAACATGGATGACCTCAAGCGCCACCTCGTCTGCCTGAATCGGAAGTCCGGCGAAATCGTCTGGCAAAAGACAATCGATGCGGTGCTCCCGGAGGATCCGTATTCCGGGCCAGGAGTCCCGACCCATGGTTACGCCTCGCACTCGCCCGTGTCCGATGGGAAGAATGTTTACGTCTTTTTTGGAAAGACGGGAGCGCTGGCCTTCGACCTCGAGGGAAAACAACTTTGGCAAACAAATGTCGGCCAGGAGTCTGACCCGCGTCGCTGGGGATCGTCCTCAAGTCCGATACTCTACGAGGACAAACTCATCTTAACCGCCAGCGCCGAGAGCGAAGCGCTCGTCGCCCTTGACACCAAGACCGGAAAAGAAGTCTGGCGGGCGGAGGCGAGCGGTCTCGCGAATACCTGGGGGACTCCCACACTGGGGAAAACCGAATCCGGGGAAACTCAAATCGTCCTCGGCGTTCCCTATGAGATCTGGGGGCTAAACCCGGAGACAGGAAAGCTCCAATGGTATTGCGAAGCAATGGACACGGACCAATTCAATTCCAGCGTCATCAATGCCGATGGCCTGATTATTGGGATCGAGGGCCGAAGCGGGGGAGCGGTCGCGGTTCGCCCCGGGGGAAAGGGAGATATTACGGACAGCAACCGCGTTTGGCAGGAACGGCACTCCGGACGGTTTTCCACTCCCGTTTACTATGATGGCCGAGTCTATGGGATCTCGAACGGCATCGTCACCTGTATCGATGCCAAGACCGGCGAGAGAATCTATCAAGCTCGCCTCGAAGGCAACTCCCAGCAAGAACAGTCACAAGATCGGGCAGAGGAAGGGGGCCAACGTCGTGGATTTGGATTTGGTCGTGGACGTTTCGGTGGCAGCGACTACTCCTCGCCCATTCTCGCCGACGGGAAGATCTATTTCGTCCGCGGGACCGGCGAAGTGTTTGTGATTAAAGCCGGTGACGAGTTTGAGCAACTGGCGGTCAATCAAATGCCCGCCAGCGGCGAACAGTTTATGGCCACCCCCGCCGCCAGCGACGGCCAACTTTTCATCCGTTCTGACAAGCACCTGTATTGCATCGGCCGGACGGATTGAATTCTCAGGAGTGACCTGAAAATTCCTGTCGCGTTCTTGAAGCGGTCAGATTCCTTGAGGTGGGATAGTCTTCTATCACCCCCAAAGTGGGTGGTTGTTCGGGGACATGATCTGCGCAGTTGCAAGAGGCAATCGCTCTGAGTTGTTGTTCGTCTTGAGAAAGTTCATTGGAAGTGGTGGCGACTCAGGAAAGCGTCAACCATAAGGATCAGCATCGAAGGAAT
>JAGQQQ010000979.1 GCA_020426125.1 Planctomycetaceae bacterium | reverse complement strand
CCATGGGTCCGCCATTTTTCTCGCAGATACGATGGCATCTTCGATTCAAAGTCGACTTTTTGACGGTCAACCCCCAAGAGAACATTACGAGGCAAGGGGACCGGCATCGCGCCGAGGAATTTGCCCGCAAACCGGTTCCCCAAAATGGGATCCCCCTCATTCGGCCGTTCGTTTCCAGACAAAGCAGAGCTGTAAAACGAATACCTGTCGAGACGCTCAAAGGAACCTTCGAAACCATAACCCAAATTGAAGACGAACCAACTGACCGCGACTAGCAACGCGGCTTGGCCAAATGTCGGCTTGCGGTATCCCTTGTTGCCGCAGGGCAAGGGGCCGAACATCCTTTGCCCGAACCATTGCACTGGCCACAGTCCAGCCAACAACAGCCAAGTGAACTTCGTCAACAACGCTGTTCCCAACAAGAGTCCGCTCAGAAACGCCAATCGCAATGTCCCACGTTTCAGCCACCAAAAAAAGGTATAGCAGGCGCATGTCCCGACAGCCGCCGCTCCCACATCAGGAGTGATCAAGTGTGCGTTGTTCAGCACCATTGGTGAAAACGCCCAGATTGTCACGGAAAGCATCGCGCCCGAAGCCCCAAACATCTCATACGACCAAGTCCAGATGATCCACAATGCCGAGATTGCGAAGATTAAGCACGCCAGGCGCGCCATCCGAAGCAACGTCAAATAGCCGTTTCCATGCTTGAATATGAGGTCTGCCCCATCGTCAAACTCAGGACGCCCGAGGTTGTACTGGGAGTTTCGGTCAAACTCGATTTTCGGATCCTTCCCCAGAAGGGGGACCGTCGCCAGCATCCGGACCAACGGCGGATTCACGCGGTAGAGGTCCGTCCGACTGGTCTTCCAATGGGACCAACCTGCGGCAAGATGGCCGACTTCATCCCAGCCGGGGCCATGGGCAAAGCTCCCCCATACCAGCAAAACAACATGGATGGCTCCCACGCAGAGGGCATATCGCATCGCGAAATACTTGGACTCAAAAAGTCCCTGCGGATTCCTGTCGACTAGGGAGTCCACTTGCGAAATCTCCACAAGGTTCCCACTGCGGACAATGCGTCCACGAACCGGATCTTCTTTCCCTCCGAGGTCGACCGAGGAGAGTAGGAAATGGGAACTTCTGTGATCCGTAGTCCCATTCTCGCCGCCTTCGCGATCACCTCTGGACAAAACTCGAATCGTTCACAGGTGAGCTGCATCCGCCTGAGATCCTCGGTCCGAAAAAGTTTATAGCATGTCGCCTCGTCAGTCACGTGAATACCGTACAGCCAACGGACAGACCAATTCAACACCAGCACGCCAATGGCATAAATGTTCCTCCGCTGCTTGCCCATCCCCGCGCGAGCCCCCAGCACACGCGAACCAAGTACGGCATCCACATCACAGCGTTGAATGGCCGCGAGAAGGGTCGAGATATCGCCGGGATCGTATTCAAGGTCGGCATCCTGGACGATCGTTAGCGGTTTCGAGGCGTGTTCCAACCCCGTCCGAATCGCAGCCCCTTTGCCTCGATTCATCTTATGAGAGATTACGTGGATGGGAATTTCGCGGGAAAGCCTCGCGATGATTTCCGCTGTCGCATCCGTGGAGCCATCGTCCACAACGAGGAGTTCGTAGTCCCAACCTTGGACGTCAGCCCGCCGGAGAACATTTCGCAAGACCTCCTCAATCGTCCGCTCTTCGTTGAACACCGGAATGATGATTGACAGGCCTCCCTCATTGCCTGCCAGCCCGGTGTTCAGGTCCGGGTCCATTGCTCCCTCCGGCTGATGAGTTGATACGCTCCCGCCAGCAACAGCAACCCGCCGATAACATACCACCAATTGATGTGACTCGGCCGCCTCGGCTCCGGCAGGCCGTATGTTGAAAGACGGAGAAAGTCACTGTCATTCAAATTTGCGTCTCGCCACGTTATGGAAAAGTCTCGTCGATGAATATATCTTTCTCCTTCGCACTTTAGGATATCAAGTTGCTCAATCGAAACTGCCCTCGGCATTTGGACCGCGTTCTCATATCTTGACTTGACTGCTATCTCTCCCTCGCAATTCTGGTCACCACCTTGCATGATCAAATTTACTGGCAGCATGAAACCGCTACCCTGGACTTCGATGACTCCCGGACCTGAGAGCCAAAAATGTTCACCAGAAAGTCGGAAGTCAATCTGGATCTCCCAATTCCCAATGGCGGTCCTCGTCGTCTTTAACATTCGGAATGACGGATGATTGAAGATGTCGATCAATGTCACGCCCGGCACCGTCGACCCAATCGGGCCAAAGACATGGCTGCACACCGTCTTCGCTGCGGAGGACTCCTCGAACAGAAGATCTGTCGGGCTTTCCGCATCCACTTCTTTGAGTTGGATTGGATCATCTCCCACTTTAGAGATCGCGAAAGAATAATTCTTATTGGCTGCCTTGTTCTCAACGACGGTTTTCCCATCTCTTGAAATATACTTCGACTCGACGTGAAACCCTTCGTCGAGACGCCGAACTGTCGACTCGGATTCCGAATTGACCTCCAACGACCGAACCGAATCTCCCCTGAAGTCTTCAATCTTGATATCTGCGACCACGTCCACACGAGAGATCTCTCTAAGGTATTGTTCCCATTTCTGAACCAAATATTGCGGCAATGGCGGCTCGTGCGTTCGAGTAACGTCCTTATTCTCTTGGCCGAAAAGACTATTACTCAAGGACAAAATGACAACTCCTAGAACTAGGAGGTTGCCGAGATGTCTCAAAACAGACGTCGATACTCGAGGCATCATTTTCGTTCTTCGCAGGATTTCGTGGGTATAGCCGAAGACGCCAGCATTTTGCTCAGGCTCAGCAGCAAACTGGTGGGTCGCCCCTTTTCACCTCACTTTCGATCGGCCTTAGCTTCAGTATCGGCCGATGCGACGGCGAGGTGAACGGGGCTAATGTCCAGCGTTTTCAACGGGATTATGCATCCTATCGAGCTGTTTCACTCCCCTAGTATCGCAACCGCATCCGGTCTTCATTGGAATGAATTCAATTGCACCAAGCGGATGCCGGCTCACATGTTCACTGAAATCACACACTGAATGATGGGAAAACCTCGCTATATTCTGCATTCACACCCTCTCCCCTGGCCCACAGGGCGGGCGCATTGACACGAATTACAGCCATTTCCACCATATGCATCACATGTGCAACCGCTACCACTGCAGCTGAACATGCAGGTCCCGGCACAGCCACTGCTGCAATTCGCGGAACATCCACCTACCGCACTTCCCGGAGCGAGGCCCCCGAAAAAAAGCATCAGTACACCTGCAAACAACAGACTCAACGTGTCAGACCTCATCTGAACTCTCCTTGAAGAAAACGGAATACGGGAATCCCGACGAGTGTGACTCAGTTCGTCGGCCGGATTCCCACGTGTTTTACGGAAACATGATAAACTTGAGTCGAGTCTGCCGATACCATCAGATCGATGACATTGGAACGATCGCTCGACGGGCACGTATATTCAAACGCAATCTCGCGTTTGCTTCGCGGTGGTAGCGACAGCGGGAGTTTCTCGACCGCTTGAAAACAGCCACAGTCAGAAGTCACGCCGACCACTCTCACCGAAGTCGTTGTCCGGTTCCAGACGGTAAGCGTAACCGATTGACGGCTTCCCTCCACGCAAGTCCTCTCGATCTGATCCGGAAGGACCACCACGCGGAAATACGATTGGTAAGCGGCAACCCCGAGGCATACTAAGACGAAACTGAGGAATGCGACCGTGTAATAGCCGCTTCGCGAGTCGTGTTCGGTTCGCGGCGGGTGAGCGCCGGCTGCGTCTCCAGGTCGAACGTCCGGAGATTCCGCGCCTTGTCCTCTCGGTCGTTCATGTTCGAATTCTGAATTGCCCAACATCGATTCGCCACATCGAATGAATGTGATATTGATCGACTTATCCGAGACAGTTGTTGTGTTTCTAAACCCCCCCCCCCCCCCCCCCCCACCACTGGTCCGGGCCACCGGCGCCGCCCGCCGCGCCGAGCCGGGTGCTCCTCT
>JAGQQQ010000978.1 GCA_020426125.1 Planctomycetaceae bacterium | reverse complement strand
TCCCCGAGGCCCAGCTTGACCGCTTCATGCTCAACGTTGTTGTGGACTATCTCCCCGAGGAGGATGAAGTCACGGTCGTCGAACGGACCACGTCCGGGGTCTATGAACCGATCGAGCCCATCTACTCCGGCGAGGACGTCATCGATTTTCACCACGTGGTGCGTGGGGTTCCGATTGCCAAAGAACTCGTGCAATACGCCGTGCGGATCGCGGCGGCGTCCCGACCCGGTCAGCCGGAGGCTCCCAGTTTTGTGGGGGACTGGGTCGGCTGGGGAGCGGGCACACGAGCGTCCCAGTACCTCGTCCTCGGCGCGAAGGCTCGCGCTCTGATCAATGGCCGCGCCCATGTCAGCGTCGAGGACATCAAAGCGTTGGCCATCCCGGTTCTGCGGCATCGTATCTTGTTGAACTACAAAGCGGAGGCCGAGGGGGTGACCGTCGAAGCCGTGATTGGCCGGTTGTTGGAAGTGGTGAAAACACCCATGGCGAAAGCATGAGCGGGGAATTCGAAATCACAAATCTGAAACAGTCATGAAATTCGAATTTCAAAGTATGAATTGGAACATCGAATCATTGCAGTTGCCTTGACGAGTCCTCTCCAGTTCAGCTGACAAAGAGAAAGCGGACGGTTCTGCCCTGGCCCATTATCTTTCCTCTGCGGTCCTCTGAGCCTCCGCAACCTCTGCGTTCCTTCATCAAGCCTCCACTCCGTCACGGTTACGAGTGATATGCAGGCTGGCCGATCTTTCGAAGGCCGTTATTCTATGGACTCATGAAAACTGTCGTTTGCAAAGGGAGCCGGCGCATGTTCGCCATCAATGTCATTTTGACCGTCAAGGATTCTTCCCAAGTCGAGAAAGTCGGCCAACTCCTGAGTGAGGCGGCGCGTTTGTCCCGGAACGAACCGGGATGCCAGCTCTTCGAAGTGTGCCATTCTCAGAACGATCCCAACATCTACATGCTGATTGAACGCTGGGAGACGAAGGAGAGTTGGGAAGTCCACAAGACGGCAGAAGCCTTCACCACGATTTATCAGCCGCAGGTGCTGCCGCTAGTCGAACGGACGCCGCACTTCTGTGACATCCTTTGAAAGGCGGGAATCGGGGTGCGGGGGACGGGGTTCGGAAACAGGGAAAGAAGTTTGATGGGGACTGAGCGGCCTTGGACGGATGAGGCGTGGATCCGGCAGACGCGGCGGATTTTGGATTCGTACGCCCATTGGATCGGGGAGCAGCTCATCGACCGGGCCGCGTCGTTGGCAGACGACTCGGAGAACCTGTTTCATGCTCCCTTTGTGGTCGTTTCCCATGGCACGCAAGCGGACCCGATCCTGAACTATGGCAATGCCCAAGCCCTCGCACTCTGGGAGATGGACCTGGAGACCTTGCTCCAAACGCCATCGCGGATGACCGCCGAGCCGGTTCATCGAGATGAGCGCGCGCAGCTCCTGAAACGCACCACGGAAAACGGCTACGTGGACGACTACACAGGCATCCGCATTAGCAGCACCGGTCGGCGATTTTTCATCAAGCGGGCGACTGTCTGGAATCTGCTTGACGAGTCAGGTGCCAACGCTGGGCAGGCCGCGACCTTCTCGGAGTGGACGGAGGTCGATTCTCGGTCGCTGGGCGCGACGTCCTAAAGTGAAAGCCCCTAGCGCAAGTCGCGTTGTTGTCACGTTTATGACATCTATTGGGGGGAGTAACGCAGGGAACCCAAAGACACAGAGGGCTGCGAAGGGAGCGAGGCTGTCGACTGAATGTGAGGAAGTGAACTCGATCGCTTGCGCTGGTCTGGTTTTGGGGCGGAGCGAATCCACCGGATCCCCTTGTTCTTCTGATTTATTCACTCAGACGGCTTATCTCGGTCTTGCCGGAGCCAGAGCGGGAGAAACAATATCGGTCGGTTTCGTTGGAGGGGTTGTGAGACTGCGAGTTTCCGCTCGTTTGGCAGTGAGATCGGGGACGGTATCAGTCACTGAGAAGGATGTGTGGTACTGTTCCCCAGATAGAACTTGCGCAAAAGGAACGGACCGCCAAAAGGGGCAGGTATCCCATGATTCGTGTGGAAGAACTGACCAAGCACTTCGACGACTTAAAACGAGGGCCGACCGTGGCTCTCGACCATGTCAATTTTGAAGTCGCTCCGGGGGAGGTGTTTGGGCTACTCGGTCCCAATGGCGCGGGAAAAACGACTTGCCTGCGGATTCTGAGTACCGTTCTGAAACCCACCAGCGGCCGGGCGCTGATCGCCGGTTATGACGTCGTGGACTTTCCCGAACAGGTTCGTGCCAACATTGGGTTTATGTCGAACAACACCGGCATCTATGATCGGATGACCGCCTGGGAAATGGTGGAGT
>JAGQQQ010000977.1 GCA_020426125.1 Planctomycetaceae bacterium | reverse complement strand
GGCGCCGGGAAAGACGGTGTATGTCATGGGAGGCACGGAGACACAGAACCGCCTCTACATCGCGATTTGCGTGATCCCCGTGAAATAGCGTCTGGAAAATTCGTTGACGCCCCAAAAACACTGTGAGGGCGTTGCGATGGGTATCATGTAGACGAACGAGGCTTGCCGGGAAACCGGATAGTGATTGTCTGGAAAAACAACTAAGGACAAGTCCTCGCTGGCAAGAACCGAACGCACCCTACGCGACTCACAATCAAAATCCTCCCCCCTACTGAAAAAGGAATGAAACGATGACCCCTGACCTCCGAATCCCGCTCCTGGCGGTCGCATTTGCCATGATGTGTTGTTGGCCCAACATGTCAGAAGCCCAGGAAGTGAACTACCAAGTCACCAACAGCGGCAATATTCCCGTGACGCTGAATTGGGTCAACTTTGAAGGTCGGGAAGAGCTTTACCAGACCATTCAGCCGGGGCAGACTGTGGATCAACCAACCTTTGTTGGTCACAAATGGCGAATCCGGGCAACGGGCACGAATGCCCTCCTGGCGGAAGACGTCGTTACGGGTATCGCTCAAGGACGGAACGTGAGACCCCAAGGGAACGTTCCCATGCCGCCACCGGGAGGCGGCCAGAACGCCAGCTATTCGATTACCAATCAAGGAAATGTCGCCGTGACCCTGAACCTGCTGGCCCCGAATGGTCAGGAAGTTCGGAAGGCAACGATTCCGCCAGGAGGCAAATCTGATCAGCAAACGACCATCGGAAGCGTCTGGGTGATTCGTCGTGCCGACACAGGTGCGGAGATTACCCGTGATACGATTTCGAGCGTCGTGAGTGGCCATCCTGTGGCTGTGTTTATTCCGACTCCCCCGCCTGGAGGTGGAGGACAGGCCGGCAATGGGAATGTCGCCACGTTACAGGCCGCCGCGAACTACCTCAACCAAATCCGCGCGAATCCCGCCGCGTTCGCCAATCTGCATGCCAGCCTCGCCGATGCTGATGTCCAACGCATGCCCGCTCTGCAATGGAATGACTCTCTTCACCGGGCCGCGCAACGCAAGGCTCAATACATCGCCGACAATTTCGCGACCGACAACAATGCGTTCGCCCATATCCTGGTCATCAATGGCCAAAATGTCGGGATGAACCAGTGGATGCGAGAAGCGGGTTATCCGTTGGTGTCGTTCCTCGAGGACTCCCAGTCGAACTTTGAATGCCTGTACATGGAAGGAGGACAATTCGGTTCCACACAGAACAACATTGCCATTCGAGCCATCGATAGTTTTATGCGGGAAGGAAAAAATGGAGGCCATGTTGTTCCAATTCTTGGACGCAATCAGTTCTGGGGTCCATGCAAGGACGTGGGAATCGGAATGGCGACCTCCTCGTCGGGACTCACCTTCGTTTCGGTGCTGGTTGGCATCTACGATCCGTTCAACCCCGATGCTCAACCTCCGAGAAACGGGTTCACTCAATAAAGAAGATCGCATCGCACTAACGGCAGTGGAGTTAATCGAAGGCCGCGGAAACGTGATTTCCGCGGCCGTTTCTTGTTGACGAGGCGTCTGGTCGGATGATTCGAGCTTTTCATCGGGGCAGGATCCAACAGGGAGCACCTTGAAATTCTCCCCTTCTCGCGTTCCCAATCAC
>JAGQQQ010000976.1 GCA_020426125.1 Planctomycetaceae bacterium | reverse complement strand
AGCCGACGTCCGTTCCACGAACGCTGTTTGAGTCTCCGGAAACTCGCGAAGCGGCTCCCATTCCGACTCCCGCGCCGCTGCAGAGCGCCGAAAGCGATCCGTTTGGTTTGCCCGCTTCTACGGAACCGACTCCGACGCCCGCGCTGGAGGCTCCCGAAGAGTTGGCCACGGAGACGACACCGATCCCGGCGACGTTTGTTCCGTTGCGGGCCGAGGAGATGAAAGCCGCCGAACCGCTTCCGTCTCCTGCGGTGACACCTGAGATTCAGCCCGTTGCTGGGGAAGGATCGGGTTCTCAAGCGAGTTTCCCCGAACCGGATCCCTTTGCCATTGGCGAACCGGAACCAACTCCCGCGAAGGATCTTGCAATTCCTGAACCCGGAGCGGGACTGCCGCCCGTTGAACCGATTGGCGAACCGACGCCGTTCCCCGCGACAGAACCTGCCCCCCCTCAGGAATTGAATCTCGACGTCCCCAACGGCTTCCCGTCCGATCCCCCGGCATCGAAGCCGGCACCCATCGACAAACCAAAACCGCCCGCGCCGCGTCCGACGCCGCAGCCGAACCAAAGGGCAAACCCGCCAGCCTCGGAGCCTTATTCCCCCGCTCCCACGTCTGTCCCGACCGAGCCGGATGACTCCGCTGAAGAGGAATTCAACGAAGAGATCTATCAGGTCCAAAATGGTGACAACTACTGGACGATCTCCCGTCGATTCTATGGCACCGCCCGGTTCTTCGGAGCCCTCGCGGAGTACAACAAGCATCGTATCTCCGATCCCGCGAAGATGAAGCCTGGGATGTATGTGCTCATCCCCGATGTGGAGGTGCTGCATACCCGGTATCCCGAATTGACAGGGGGGAACCAGAAGACGTTGTCTCCCGACGAAATGATTGAAGGCTTCTTCGTCGATACCGATGGCCAGCCGATGTACCGCGTCGGCAAAGGAGTCACACTCACCGACATCGCCCAGGCCCACTTGGGCCGTGCGACACGATGGGTCGATATCTATCGGTTGAACCAGGAGGTCATCCCCAACGTGAAAACCCTCAAGATCGGCTCCGTCTTGCGGCTTCCCAGTGATGCCAGCCAGATCCGAGTCATCCCCGGAGACTAATTGTCCGATGGCGCGAAATGCGGGGATTTCTCCCGAACCCCGATTCCCGACCTCCGATTCCCGCTTTCCCCATGTACTTCCGATTCGCCGCCGCTCTGATTGTCGTGACGGCCGTCGCGCTGGCGGCGATCGGGATCCAAAAACAGATCCTCTCATTGAAGCGCTCCATCAGTTTGCAGCATTACAACCTGCAGATCCTGGAGGAAAAACGGGCTCGCCTCACACTCAAGACACAGCAACTGGGAGCGCCTCTCCGATTAGAGAAAGAGCAGGCGAAGATTGTTGATCCTCCCAATACGACTGAGGAGACAGCGCTCTCCCCGCAGTTGGAGTACCGGTTACGCCAACGCTGACATCGACGTCGGTCAGGCTGTGCCTGACGGCAAACTTTGTTTTGAGTCCACGGATGGCAACGCAGTTTCCCTGTTGAGCCCGACCATCCGCCGCCATGTCCGTTGTTGAAGATGACCTGCTGACAACGGCCCCTCCCACTGAGGACTTCGAAGTCTCCGTCGGACAGGCTGTGCCTGACGGCGATCTCTCGGAGTTCAATCTCCCAATCGACTCCGACGACGCCGATGAGGACAGTGAACTCAGCTCCGACTTTTCAACACCCAAGAAAGTGATCCCGCCAAGGCGTCAGTTTTCGATCGCCGCAAGACGCCGTCTGATCAATCTGGGACTGCTGCTCGTCGTCTCCGCCATTGTCATCCGGCTCCTCCATGTGCAATGGCTCTCGCGAGAGACATTCACCGGGAAGGCCTTCCGACAGCAAGTCAGCGAGGAGCCGATCGTGGCACGTCCCGGGGATCTCGTCGACCGACAGGGGCGATTGCTGGCGACGACGATTTCCGTTCCCAGTCTGTATGTTGATCCCAGCCGGATGGAGACTCCCGAGGAGTCGGCGCGTTCCATCGCCACCGCCCTCGACATTGATCCCGACACCCTCGCAGAACGGATCCAACGAAACGCCAAACGGCAGTTCCTTTGGGTGAAACGCCACCTGTCCGATGTCGAAGCGACCTCAATTCGCGAATTACAGCTTCCGAAGCACTGGGCCGGTCTCCGCCGGGAATTCCAGCGGCACTATCCCCAAGGACCCCTCGCAGCGCATGTGCTGGGTCTGCGAGATATCGACGGCAAAGGACGCGGCGGAGCGGAGCAGGCGTTTCA
>JAGQQQ010000051.1 GCA_020426125.1 Planctomycetaceae bacterium | reverse complement strand
AGCGGAGAAGGGTTCATCTTTACTCTTCGAGGCAAGCACTGGCACCACGGAGAAACGCCGGATGACCAGGAAGTGCTTTATCTGAAAAATCAGTTTATCAGGAAGTTGCAGCAGCCAACGGTCGAAGTCCCGGGATACGGTACCCGCGACGTCGGCCGGTTGGGAATCAGCCATATCGCATTGGCGGATGTGAAGACGGAAACCGTCACGCTCTCCTCTGGTGGCAAGCCGGAAACCAACGAATCACGAATCGCGCCCGGCCGCGGCCGTCGAGGAGGCCGGGGACCAATGGGACCAGGGGCACCGGGAAGCGAGTTCGAAGACTTTGGAGCCGATTATCCCGGGGGGTCCGGATATCCGATGGGACCGGGTTCCGGCTATCCGATGGGACCAGGTGCCAATCCCATGGGGGAAGTTCAGGAACTAAGGCAGACTTCCTTCGTCATTCAGTTCATCCTGCAATACGTCCCACCGGAAGAGCGTCCTCCCATGGAAGCAGAAGGGAGTGGATCGACCGATGGAGCCTCAGGAGAAGAGGCAGAGATCGACAACCCATCTGGCGCGGTGGAAAATCCGGAAGTCCCGTAGCGTTTGCTCCTTGATCGCCCCCCCTTCGGTCATGACGAAGTTGGTGCCAGTGAGACATGAAGATCATGAAACGGTTGACATTGAACGTCTGACGAGACTCCGCGTCTGACGAGTCCCGCGTGGCTTGCCTAAGCAACAAAAATGTCAGAGATTGAATTTTGGAACCGAGAGTAAAACGGTCGCAGTGCACACCGCAGGTCAGTTCAGACCTCGAATTGGAACAGTGTTATGGACAAACTTCAGCCGATTATTCAGAACCGGTTTTGGATTCTGGCCGGGCTCGTTCTCCCGCTCTCGATGTACGGATACTACAGCGCGAACGGGGCACTGAAGGAGCAGACCGAATCACGGGAGTCGGAACTCAGCACAACAAAAAGCGGTGTCTCGCAGGGTTTTGAGCCGAATGAGGACTACCAGAAAAAGCTGGCATTTATCAACGGGCATTACGAAGTCGCCGTCAATCAGGCAATCGTTGAACTCTGGCAGCACCAGCAGGAACGAATGACTTGGCCGGCGGTGGTGGCTTCCGGAATTCCCAGCGAGTTCATGGGAGAGATTCCCGTCGACAAGCGGTTCCCCTACATCAACAGTTACGAATTGTTGATTGAAGAGTTGCGTCGTCGGTTCGAACCCGTCGCTCCCAAGGACAAGCAGGACATCGCGGCATGGAAGCAGAAGGTGGTCCTCGCGGCGTCCTTGCCACAGGCTGAGATGCGGAAATCCGGGATCACCAGCCAAGAGATGTGGGACGCGCAGATCGATATCTGGCTGGTCCGTCTCCTCGCGGATTCCGTGGTCAAAATCAACGAGGACAAGGACTCGGTGACCGAAGCGGTGCTTCGCCGGATTGACCGTCTCGAATTGTACGGCGGAGATGGGAAACCCGTACTGGGTGGTTCGAAAAGCGGGAGTGGGGACTCGATGATGGGTGGGTCCGAAATGATGGAAATGTACTCAAGTGCCCCAGGGGGCGGGGGAGCGTCTGCAGGGGTCTCCAGTTCCGTCTCCTTCGACCCGGGACAGGTTTTTGGCGCTGGCGGAGGAACCCCAAGTGCTGGCGGAAGCTTCGGAGAGTCCTCGTCGATGATGATGATGTCCTCGATGATGGGAGGAGGAGATGGAGATTCGGCGCCGGTCGCCACCCTCCGTTATATCGATGAAACGGAAGATGCTCCCTATCTCGAACGAGGGTTCTACATGAGCGTGATCATCATGCAGAAGAAGATCCCCGACTTTGTTGTCGAGTTAGCCAATTCCGACTGGCCCGTTCGTGTTGAACGATTTCATATTGGGGAGAACCCCCATCGGAAGGAGATTCCGATCGGACGAAGCCCGCGTGGTTTTGGAGGTTTCGGAAGTGAGGGGATGGACTACCAGGACTACGATATGGAGTCCCGGGGAAGCATGGGGATGGAAGGCTACGGCCAAGGCCGGGGACGGGGCGGGGCTGGATCGGTCAACCCCTATGCGACGGGGCTTCCTGAGTTCGCGGATGCCGCCATGAACCATCCGGATCTCGTCCAACTCGATCTTGCAGGTATCATTACGATGTATCGAGAACCCACAGCGGCACGGGAAGCGTTGGCGTCCGCCCAGCAGGAGATCCAAGCTGCCAGTGATGCGTCCGCCGCTCGTGAGCCGCTCTCACCGACAGGGAATGATCTCATCGACTCGGTTTCTGATGCCACGGGACAGGACGAACAACCTTCGGTTTCGGATATTCCATCGACGGCTGCGGATTCCACGGTTCCTCCCTTAACAGCCGAGGAGGAAGCCGCCGTTCCTCCAGCGAACGCGGTTGAGTCCGTCGAGGAACCGAGCGTTGCGCCGGCGGACGGGAACGAAACGCCCCCGGCTTTGGCGAATGAGACGAGCGATCAGACAACGGATGCGGTTCAGCCTTAGCGTGAACTTTTGATTCGCCATAGGTCGGAAACCTGGCGAGGCAATAAGCATCCCCTTTTCCATTGAAGATTTGAACGTCACAGAAACTCAACCCGTGTTGAGGAAGAATCATGGCAATGAACTTTAAGAAAGCTGCCGTCGACCACGTCGAAAAAGCGGTGTTCGGGATTGTCCTGATCGTCGTCGTGCTCGGCCTGGTCGGAACCAATTGGAGCCCCTACGAAGGGACCCCTCAGGAGATTGAGGAAGCCGTCAAGCAAGGCAAGCGAAACCTCTACGCCAACACGTGGCCGGAGGAAGAACAATCCAAATATGTGATCACCGAAGAGATTCAGCCGGAAAACGTGGTCGAGCGAGAACTCTACGCGAGTTTGACTCCCACCGGCATGGAATTTCCGAAAGGCTTTGTACAGGATCCGGCTGGTGGACAGGAACCAGTCGTTGAACCAGCCCTCAGCAAAATCGAAGACATGATCGCCTCCAGCGCCCGTGTCTTTATTCAGGTGTCCGACGCTGGGGAAAGCGACGAGTCGACCGAAGACGCCGATGCTGCCGTGGCCACCGCTGGAGAGGTCGAGGAGGATGACAAGGACGTTCTCGATGATTTCCGAAAGAGTTCGTCCACGGCCCTTTCCCGGGGAGGGGCCTACGGCGGAACCGGAGCAGGGACTTTTAGCGATTATGCGGCAGAACTCGCGTATGGGCAGGACAGCTCGGACTACTATTCCGAAAATGCCGCCGAAATGACTGAACCCGGTGCGGGGTACGAACTGGGTTATGGCGAAGGATTCGGATATGGAGAAGGCATGGGAGGCCCCAACGTTCCCAAAATGAATGGGGAAGGCCACGCGTTTGTCTCGGTTCGTGGCGTGTTTCCGCTCCGAGATCAGATTCGCAAGTATGCGGAAGCCATTCACCGTCCGTTCCAGGAGGCCGCCGCCACATTCGAAATCCGCGACTTCGAATTGGAACGCCAAGTTCAGGTCTCAGGACCAGACCCTTGGGGAGGGGAATGGGAACGCGTCGATTTGCAAGTCGCCGCCGACGTTCTGGAAAAGGCCGACCACATGGTGGCCGATGTCTACAACGGGATGGTCACCGACAGCGTGATCACGATGCCCCTCCCCTCGCGAGTCTTCGGGGAATGGCGTCGGCAGGTTACCCATCCCCGGATTGAAAAATTCGAACTCTCCGACGACCAGATCGCCGTGGAAGTCGAAATGCAAACGCGAATCCTCACGGAACTCGTCGAACAACAGAAGTCCCTGGACGAGGGAGAAACGAAACGTGGCGGCTTCAATGCGTTTGTCTTTGACAACCGCCAGATGCAGTCCGCTCTCATGGGAAGTGAAATGGGCGCCTACGGAATGGAGTTTTCCGGCGCGATGATGGGCTCCAGCGGGGCCTATGGCTCCGGCTACGGCGGGTCCGAAATGGGTCGCGGTTCTGGCCGAGGAAGCTTCGGAGCCCGTGGAGCGAGGATGTCCCCCAACGATCCTAGGGAGCAATTGGTGAAGCAGCTCATGAAGGGGGAAAATGACAAAGAGCAAGAGAAGATGATTCGCGACTGGATTCAGTCGCAGATCTCCGTCGAAGGGGAACTCCTGTTGTTCCGGTACATCGATTTTGACGTGGAACCGGGCAAGACCTACCGCTATCGGGTTCGTCTGGTGCTGAACAATCCGAACTTCGGCAAGCGTATCGCCGAAGCAGGCGGGATTCCCCACGTCGTGGAAGGAGAAACTCGAGTCACGGACTGGAGCGAACCGACTCCTCCCGTGTTAGTGGAAGAAGAAGTCCAATACTTTGTCTCTGGGTCCCGGGAACCGACGGGGCGTGTTCTCCCCAACGTGAGAATGGACGTCTTTCAGTGGGACCGGACCCATGGCACGGTGATGAATGATCAGTTCGAGATCCGGCTTGGCCAGAACATTGGAGATGAGGTGGAAACCCTCGTGATCGACCCGGCCCAAGTCGTTTACGAAGAGCAGAAGTACACATTCAAGTCCCAGGACTACCTCGTAGATGCTCTGGAGGACTTTCGGCTCGACCCGGACTTTCACGCTGGGGAAAGTGTTCCTTCTGAATATCGGCTGAAAGTCGCAGCCTCGAATGGGGCGATGGGTCTCCCAATTCAAGCGATCGTTTCCGAAGGTGACGGAACCGGACTCAGGCTCCTGGACGAGGGGAATAAAGGTTCCGACTACAAGAAACTCCAGAAATACGAGGAAAGCCAGAAAGAATTTTTTGATTACCTGAAGGCCCCCGAAACTCCTATGCTCGACGAGAGTGGGGAATATGGTGGCCTGCTGGGTGGTCCCGGAGAAGGAATGGACTCTTCCATGATGATGTCTGAAATGATGGGCGGAATGGGGGGAAGTCAGACCCGAAACGTCCTACGAAAAGGTCGCGCTGGAGCAGGAGCCGCAA
>JAGQQQ010000975.1 GCA_020426125.1 Planctomycetaceae bacterium | reverse complement strand
TCCCTTTCTGACGAGCAGAAGGCTCAGGTTCCGCTTGCGGTGGTCCATTCTCGCTTAGGACGGGACGGCCCCTTCCGTCTCTGGACCGGCTCGCTGGATCAACTCAATGTCTCTTTGCTTACGCAGTCGCCCGCCCGAACCGACTTGGTCAATCGTCTGCTCGATGGCCATTCCGGCGTGTGGCTGGTGCTGCCGGGATCGGACTCCGCCAAGACCGATCAGGCGGTCGAAATGCTGTTTGAGGAACTCGAAAAGACCACTGCGAAACTTGTCTTCCCCCAAGGAATCGGCGAGCCGGGTTCGGAGCTATTCTCATCGATTCCGCTCGATTTTCGATTCACGGTCCTCGAACTGGATCCCGGCGACGAGGACGAGTTCATCCTCGCGGAGTCGCTCCGCAGCCATGCTCCGGCGAAGACGGATGAGAGTGAACCGTTGATTGCTCCCGTTTTCGGCAAGGGCAGGGCGCTGGCCGTTCTCAATGGAACACAACTCACGCCGCAGGTCATCGAGGAACTGACGATCTTCCTCGCCTCCGCCTGCTCCTGTCAGGTGAAAGACGCCAACCCAGGTTTCGATCTCTTGCTGACCGCGAACTGGAATCAGGAACTGTTCGGGGAGGATGCCCCCGAGATTCCAGAGACACCTCGCCCAGACGCAAACTCACCGGACCAGATGCCGGAGTTGGTCACGATCCCGCCGGGAAATGATTCTCCCCCGGAGACCCCAGGAGAACGGGAGATTTCAGACGGGGATGTGGTCCCATTACTCATGCCAGATCAGATGTCGGCAACGTTCGAAATGACGAACCAGGTAGCCCCGAGTCAGGATTCCGATAAGTCCAATGTGAGCACGCAGGGCATTCTTTTCCTTCTCGCCGGAGTTGCGGTGATTATTGCAATCCTCTGGCGGTCGGTGAACACTCTCAGAGCATCCCCAGGAGAAACGGGGCATTGAGATCGCTTCGGGATTTGGAACGCTGGAATCACAGTGTATGATTCCCAGTCCTTCCCAGAATCAAAGGAGTGATTGATGTCCCGGAACCCTGTTTCGATTGGCCAGTTTCAAATCGGCAAGGCACTGCCGCTGCTGTTCATTGCCGGTCCCTGTGTCATCGAAGACGAGGAGATGATCTTTTCGACGGCCAAATTCCTCGCGGAACTTGCGGAGAAACATGGCTGGCAAATCGTGTTCAAGTCGAGCTTCGACAAGGCGAATCGAACGAGCTATTCGAGCTTCCGGGGACCAGGGCTTCAAAAAGGACTTGAGATCCTCGCGAAGGCTCGTGAACTGACAGGGCTTCCCATTACGACGGACATCCACACTCCCGAGCAGGCGGAGCCAGCAGCGGCTGTGTGCGACATCTTGCAGATCCCGGCATTTCTGGCCCGGCAGACGGATCTGATCTTCGCCTCCGCCGAAGCCGCTGCGAAACATGGCCGCACCGTCAACGTGAAAAAGCCGCAGTTCATCGCCCCTGAGGATATGATCCACGTTGTCAACAAATGCCGCGAAGCCGGTCTCGACGATATCGTGCTGACCGACCGGGGAACGATGTTCGGCTACGGCCGGCTCATCAACGATATGCAGTGCATTCCAACCATGCAGGGGATGGGCTGTCCCGTGGTCTTTGATGCCACACATAGCGTCCAACGACCGGGAGGGAGCACGACGGGGGGCAATCGGGAGATGGTCCCGTTCCTGGCACGTGCCGCGGTCGCCTGCGGAGCCGATGGCGTCTTCATGGAAACCCATCCCG
>JAGQQQ010000050.1 GCA_020426125.1 Planctomycetaceae bacterium | reverse complement strand
ACGGCACCTATCAGCAGGACGATCGTGATCTGCGTGGGAAAGACGGCAAGCAGTATTCTTTCATGGTGCGGAGCCGGATGCCGGGTGGAAAGTGCACCGCCGCCCAGTTCCTGACCGAACTCGACATTTGCGAGAAATACGCGAACGGCACTCTCCGCATCACCGACCGTCAGGGATTCCAGTTACACGGCGTCCTCAAGGGGAACCTGCGAGACACCATTAAAGGAATCAACGACGCGAAGCTGTCGACGATCGCCGCGTGCGGAGATGTTTGCCGGAACTTCATGTGCTGCCCCGCCCCGCATCATGGCAACCCTGTCCGTCAGCAGATGCAGGAAATGGCGGACGCGCTGGCGGATCACTTCCGACCCCAATCGTCCGCGTATTACGAGATTTGGCTCAAAGACGGCGAAGAATCGGAGTTGGTCCATCAGGTCACCGAGGAACCGATCTATGGAAAGACCTACCTCCCCCGCAAATTCAAGATGGGCATTGCTCTGCCCGATGACAATTGCATTGACGTTTATACGCAGGATCTCGGGCTGATCGCGATCATCGAGAACGACCAGATTGTCGGGTACAACGTCCTCGTGGGGGGCGGTCAGGGGATGACCCCCGCGAAGAAGAACACCTTCCCGGCGATCTGCCATCGAATGGCCTTCGTCACGCCGGACAACGTGATTGCCGTCTGTGAAGCAGTCGTCAAAGTTCAGCGTGACTTCGGCAACCGCGCCGACCGGAAGATGGCTCGCATGAAGTACCTCATCGCGGAGTGGGGACTGCCCAAGTTCAAAGCGAAGGTCGAAGAGTATTACGGCCAATCGCTGGATGAGCCCCATCCTGACGACATTCGTGACGTCGATGACCACATCGGCTGGCATGAGCAGGGGGACGGGAAATTGTTCCTCGGCATTAACATCGAAAACGGCCGCCTCAAGGACGAAGGAGACTTGACACTCAAAACCGCGTTTCGCGAGCTGCTCACGAAGTACCCCAAAGATCTTCGGCTAACGGCGCTGCAGGGAGTGATCGTTTGCGACATCGATCCCAGCGAGAAGGCGGACATTGAAGAGATCCTGAAGCGAAACGGCATCAAACTGGCCGATGAACTAACACTCGCGCGGCGGTATTCCATCGCCTGCCCAGCGTTGCCCACGTGTGGGTTGGCTGTCACCGAATCCGAACGCGTGATGCCCAGCGTGATGGACTCGTTGGAAGCAACGCTGAAAGACCACGGCCTGATCGATGAGCGGATCTCCGTCCATATGACCGGTTGCCCAAATGGCTGCGCTCGGCCGTATACGCCCGACATCGGTCTCGTCGGCAAGGCTCGGGGGAAGTACACCGTTTACCTCGGCGGCAACGCTCAAGGAACCCGCCTCGGCTTCATTTATGAGGACATGGTTCCCGAAGAGGAAATTGCCTCGCGGTTGTCCCCCGTGTTCGCCCAATTCAAATCGAACAGAAACGAAGGCGAAGCCTTCGGCGACTTCTGTGCCCGCATCGGTCTCGATCACTTGGCGAGGAACTCATAGTCCGTGTGGAAACACGTGAGCGCGATTGTCTCGGGGTTCCTTTTCATGAGTCGATTGGGTGGTACGATGAGACTCACTCGCGCGGGGACTTCGCGTGACGTTGAGATCCGATTGAGGGTTTTTAGAGAGGATTCCCGTTTTCCATGTTCGCGGCGAAGGCTGTTCACTCGGCCGAGGTGCCTCCGGCATTCGGCGCACAACATTCTGGATCTGAGAGTGACCAAAGAATCGAGAAACCGATGCGAAATCTCCACCTTTAGAACGACTCTTCTCTCAACAAACCCCCGTTTGAAAAATCAGCGGTTTCCGGAGACTTGGAGAGGAGGAAATCGTGATGAGAAAGTATCTGGTGATCTCGACCTTGTTCCTGTGGGCCTTCTATGGCTGCAATGATGCAAGCCGGCAGTACCAGGAACACCAGCCGCAACGAGTGGCCGTGGCGGATGATCTCAAGAAGCAGGGCGAAGCGATGCACCATGAGCAAAGCCAGAATCAAAACGACAACGACACGCAAGATGAGACCCCTTAATCCTGCGCGCCGTGATTCGGACGAGACGAAAAACTTGTCCGGCCAATTTGAACCGACAGACGGGTCTTTTTTCGACTCGTGTTCTTTCACACTTGGCATCGTCGTGTGTCAGTGACCTCATCCGACTCCCTGGATCACGACTCACTCGGTCGTTTCGCAACGATCGTCGAACACGCTGCAAAACAGATCGAAATAGTCGATTCTGATTTTTTGGGCAGTCGACTCGTAGAAATTCGAAAAAACAAGCGCCAAACGGATTCGAATTCACAAGCTCAAACGAGGGACTCACCTCGCCGTGATTTGCTGGTGAGTTTTTTCCTGTGCAGAAATTGTTTCTCCAGTTGAGAGATCGGAATTTTGGATTTGTTTGAGAGCTGGATTATCGGTCTTCAAATTTCCCTGCGAGCGAACGCCCAACAATCACGCTCGGTCATTTCGCCATGGCGTGCCCCGTTGGCCGTGAGATGAAAACGACTGTCGGTATGCTAATTCTCGTGCGTCCTGTGGGAGGATCCGATGAATCCGTGATGTATTGGAACCGTGGAATCCCGCTTGTCGGCTGGTCAGTGCCGTGAGGAAATGTTTTGTTCCCAACCGGTGACGATTGTCATGTTGACAGATTGAGAGGATTCTCCACGTCAACGGTGTCAGTACGATCCTTATGTTCGACTTCGGCAAGGCGGAGGTGCCGTTGGGTGAACAACGGACCAATCAGTTCAAAGACGACGGTGGTCGCGATCACCAATGAGAGAATCCGGTCATGATATTCCGGAACCCGTTCGGCGGCCAAAAGCGCAAGGCCCAGCGCCACTCCAGCCTGGGGAAGAAGACACCAGCCGATATGCCTCCGGATCAAAGGAGGGGCTTTGGCAAGAGTCGCACCGATTCGTCCCCCGAGGATGAGTCCAGCGGAACGTGCCAGGACATAGGACAGGCCGAGGATCCCAATTGCCATCAAAGCATCAAGTTCCAACCGAAATCCAGCGAGAATAAAGAAAATGGCGAGGAAGGGTTCGCTGGCCCCTTCGATCGCATGGAAGGGGCGCGTGTAATGCCTCGCCCGGTTGGCAACGACGATGCCGAGAACCATGCAGGCCAGGAGATAGGAGACGTCGAAGAGCGTGGCCAGTCCTCCGCAGAGAAACACAAATCCCGTCGCTTCGAGCAGCGCCGGTTCGCCTTGGCGGAGTCGTCCGGTCAGCCAGGCCATGGGCAGGCCTAGCAGGATTCCCAGCAGGATGGCTCCGAAAATGTCCCACAGCCCGAACAGAAGTTCCGTCGTGGCGCCGCGTCCTCCTTGAATGGCTTCCGATATCGCGAGTAAGACAGTAAACAGAATAATCCCATAGGCATCGTCGATGGCGACCACCTTGAGAACCGTCTTTGCGAAGACGCCGTTTGCGTGATTCTGGCGAATCACGTCCAGTGTCGCCGCCGGGGCGGACGAGGGGGCAATTCCGGCCAACAACAGCGCCAGCGTCAGGGACTGCTCGACGGCAAATGTTGTCGCAAAAACGAACAGTGCCGCAAGAATGGTTTTGGTGATCGGAACCCACAAGATTGTCGGCCCCAATCGCCGAAGGTCACGCCCAATGAAACCCTCGCCCAACAGAAATCCCACCATGGCTAGCGACAAATGAGCAACATAGGGAAAAAATTTTTCAACGGTCGTCGGCACCAAGTTGAAGACATAGGGCCCACTCGCGACGCCGATCAGCATCAACAAGGTGACGCGCGGCACGTGAATCTTCGCTCCCAACACGTGTGCGGCGTAGCCCGCGAGCAATAGCATCCCCAACAAGATCAGAACCAGGCCGGCATTCTCTTCGGGACTCATGGGTAGCGAATTTGCTCCACACTTTTGGGCTCGTGTCCTGATGATTCTCAACGGACGGATTGCGTCCATTCACGGAGTTCTTCGAGCTTTTGAGAAACGAGTCCGCTTTGGATCGCGTGCCGGGCGACGTCGACTCCTTCGGCTGGGGTCTCAGCCCTGCTTCCGCAGAATAGGGCCGCCGCAGCGTTGGCCAGGACCATGTTGAATGCGGGACTCTCCTCGCCAGCAATCAGTTTACGAATGACGTCCGCGCTCTCTCCCGCCGAGGAGACTCGGAGTTGCTCCGGCCGACATTCGGGAAGCCCGAATGTCTCGGCTGTCCATAAGTGATCCGTCAAGGATTCGCCTTGCACGTCGAATACTTGAGTGATTCCCCACAGGCTGACTTCGTCGAGTTGATCATTTCCGCAGACGACGAGCGTCCGTTTGGTACCCAGTTTGGAGATGGCTCCCGCAAGCTTCCGTGCAATGTCGGCACGAAAGGCTCCGATCAACTGGTAGTCCGCTCGGGCGGGATTCGTCAATGGGCCGAGGAGATTGAAGATCGTTCTTCGAGCCAGAGCGGCGCGAACGGGAGCAACATGCTTCATCGCCTGATGGCAGACTCGCGCATAACAGAAGCAGATTCCAACGTCATCAAGACACCTACCGGCTTGTTCCACCGACAAATCGATATTCACTCCCAAAGACTCCAGCACGTCGGCGGACCCGCTGGAGCTGGAGACGCTGCGATTGCCATGTTTGGCGACGGGTTGTCCCGTGGCCGCCACGACAAGAGCCGCGGCCGTGCTGATATTAAAGGTGTGCAGGTTGTCCCCGCCGGTTCCGCAGGTGTCAATCAGACCGGTTTGAGCCGTCGGAATGCGAATCGCCCGTTCCCGCATGGCCGCCGCAGCCCCCGCGATCTCGGTTTCCGTTTCTCCCTTCATGGCGAATGCGGTCAGCAAGGCGGAGATTTCGACTGGTTCGCAGCGTCCATCCATGATGGCCCCGATCGCCTCCTGAACCGAATTTCGATCGAGCGATTGATGCGAAAACAGGGTGTCGAGGGCGGCGCGGATTTCTGGTTGCATGAGAGAGGAAGGATTTGAGGCTTTGACAGAGGATCGGAATTCGTGGCCGAGTCCGCGTGTTGAACGGACGATGCGGACGGCAGCACGCGGAGTTATTCCTTTAACCTGATCTCAATCGCTTTCGCGGCTTGCTTCGCCAACGCCGCATAGCCCTCTTTTGTGAAGTGGACGTTTGCGGGGAGCATCAAGGCTTCGATCTGGGGTTTGACGAAACTGTAGTGGTCGTCGGTCGGAATGTCATGGGACCGCATGATCTTCGCGGCAATTTCGTTGTACTTCACTTCATCGCCGGGCACACGGCCCTGGGAGCCTTCGGGGATGGGCGTCGTGTTCCGCCAGATCAGTTTGGCGCCCGTTTTCTCTAATCTCTGGACGAGCTTTTCGAGATTGTGTTTGTACTCGTCGGGCGGAACCTGCTGATGGCCTTCGCTGGGAGCGACGAGTTGGCCTTTGTCATTCATGTATTTGAGGTCATGCAGCCCCCAGTTGAAGTGAATCACGTCCCAGGGCTTGTCTCCGATCCAGTTGTCGATCGATTCCAGTCCGCGCGTTGTGGGGCCGCCGTTGGTGGGGATGCGATGCAGGTTGGCTTTCCCCTTGAGCTCTTCGCGGAGCGGCAAGGTGTATCCAATCGAAATCGAATCCCCAATGATCAGGACGCGAGGCAGCCCAGGCACATCTTCGATCGGAGCGAGCGACGGGTTCGGCCGTCGCCGTGGAGTTTGGGCTTCGACAGTGCTGGCGAACAACAGTCCAATTGCGAGAAAGGAACAGAGAATGTCTCGATACACGGAGTGCTCCTGTTGCGACTTCTTGAATTGAAAACCATGTCGGCCAACACCCTTCGCGTTGGCGGAGACATGGGAAGGACCTCACAGCATAAGCGACTGCGTCCCCTATTGTCGCGGGATCGACTTCCAGAACTCGTTGAGCCGTTTGTCGGAGACGGGAACCGCCGTGCGAAGCTGCTGCGCAAACAGCGAGACGCGAAGTTCTTCAATCAGGAAGTGATACTCGACCAGACCGGCGAGAGTCGCAGCCGGGAGATTCGGTTGATTGATGGTCTGTGCGTAGCGGTTCCAGTGGAATTCGATCTGCTTTTGATTCTGGCGATCTTTCTGAAATCCGCCGGTTGTGGCCTTCTGGAAACGGGCCTGCATCGCCTTCAAATATCGGGGATAATGACGGAGAAATTGGAAGGGGACTTGTCGGAGAAATCCGGTCCGAATCAAAGACTGGTACTGATCTTTGAGATCGGTGATCAGCGGCAACAGGGCAGGGGGGTGAGACTTCTCGAGCAGGCGACGGACTGCATTCAGTTCCGTCATCATGTCCGGCAACACGGCCGCCAAATCCTGGACGGCAATCGCCAAATAGTTCCGAGCTTGTTTTAATCGGGTGTCCCAGTCTTGGGCCGTTCGGGGAATGGTGTCCGTCCGAAACAAGGACATCTCCGCGAGTTTCCAGGCCAGTTGATTCTGGAACTGCTTGCCGTCTGGAAGAGCCATCGCTTGAACGGACAACTGATCGACCTTGGGAAAGTATCGGACCTGGTCATTGATCTTCTTCTGGTCGCTCATCAAAAAGAGTTTGACGAGTGCCAACCGTGTCTGTTGCTCCGCCTCGTTCGCTGACTCGGCCAACCGCAAGCTCACACCCTTCTCTGTGTCCACCAGACAGGGAAACGCGACCACCAGAATCCCCCCGCGATTTAGTTCGACTTTCTGGGGGAGGTCGCCGAAGTCCCAGGTGGTGATGCCGTCTCGGTTCCATTGCCGATCCTGGACCTTCTGGATGGCCTGCGAATTCTGTTGCTGCGTTTCCTTTTTGAGCGAAGGAAGATCACGGCCCGACGTCAGCGGTTTGCCTTGGGGATCCACGACACGAACATGGAACTTCAAATGCTCCGGCAGCCGCGACGGATCAAACGCGGAGACGGGGACATGCTCATTCGACCATTTTCGCAGTCCGTCCGAGAGTTGGGCGAGCAGGTCCCCTTTCCCCCATTCCAGTGATCGCACCACTTCGCGAGCCGTTTCCGGAACGGGGACGAACAGCGTCCGTAACTGCTTGGGAAGCGTCTTAATGAGAGCCGCCACTTTCTCTTCCAACAGGCCAGGGACGAGCCAGCCGAGGTTTTCCTCAGAGAGTTGGTTGAGCCCTTCGCGAGGAACGGTAATCGTCACCCCGTCGTGTTCGGCACCCGGTTCGAGATGATACTCGACGGGCAACTGCATCGTGCCAATCTTGATCTGATCGGGAAAGGCCGTCTGTCGCGGCGCCGCTTCGGGGTTGACTAGCAAGTCTTCCCGAGACAAGAACAGTAACCGGGGATGCCGCGACTCGGCGGACTTTCGCCATTTCTCGAAGCGCGGGCCATCGACGACATCGGGAGCTAGTCGCTCATCGTAGAACAGGAACTCCGCTTCTTCCCCCATGAAGTTGGCTCCTTGGCGAAGCTTCGCCTGCCACTCCTCCAGTTCGCTTTTCAATCGGGCATTCTGCTTCTGGAATTCGCCGGGGGAGACGTATTGGCCTTCGACAAGGCCGTGTTGGATGAACTGTTCACGGCAGAAGGCCGGGTCAATGTGGCTGTAGCGGCACCGCCGTCGAGGAACGATGGGCAGGCCGTACAGCAGGACCTGCTCGAAGGCCATCGTACAGGCACTCTTTTCGTGCCAGTGCGGGTCACTGTAGTTGTGCTTCACCAGATGGGGAGCCAGCCGCTCAATCCAGGCCGGCTGAATCGGAGCGACACAGCGGGCGTACCGTTTCGTAGTTTCCACCAGTTCGGCGGCGACGATCCACTTCGGTTTCTTGTCAAAGGAGACCGATCCTGGCCAGACGAACAACTTCTGCCCCCCCGCTCCGGTGTACTCGTTGGCATCTCCCCTCATAGCCACGTTCGAGAGGAGACCGGTCAGGATGGCGCGATGGATCGCCTCTTCATTGTCGCGACGGGGAGTGAATTTGATGCCTCGGTCCCGGACGATTTCCCGGAGTTGCCGGTGGAGGTCTTTCCATTCCCGCATTCGATTGAAGGATAGAAAGTTCTGATGGCACGCCTTCCGCAGTTTGCTGCCTGAAAGCTTCTCATCGAGATCGGTGTAGAAGTCCCAGAGCTTCAGTAACGTCAGGAAGTCCGACGACTCGTGTTGAAACTTCTGATGGGCTTCGTCGGCCGCCTTTTGCTTGACGAGGGGACGGTCGCGGGGGTCGCGGAGTTCGAGAGCCGACGCAATGATCAGCACTTCTTCGAGGCACTGTTCATCTTCGGCGGCGTGAATCAACCGGCCAATCCGGGGATCGACCGGCAGTCGGGAAATTGACCGGCCGATGTCCGTCAGATTCTCTTCTTCGTCGATGGCACCGAGTTCGAACAGCGATTTCAAACCGGCTCGCACGGCCGAGGTATTTGGGGGATCGAGAAAAGGATAGTCCTCGATCTTCCCCAGACGAAGGGCCTTCATCTGAAGCAGTACGGACGCCAGATTGGTGCGAAGAATTTCGGGACTCGTGAATTCGTCCCGTCCCTGGTAGTCCGCTTCGGCATAGAGCCGAACACAAATCCCCGGCCCGATCCGTCCGCAACGACCGGCCCGTTGATTGGCGGACGCCTGGGAGATCGCTTCAATCGGCAACCGTTGCACCTGCGACGTCGCGGAGAATCGACTGATGCGTGCGGTTCCCGTGTCCACGACATAATGGATCCCCGGAACGGTCAACGACGACTCCGCGACGTTGGTCGCGATCACAATCCGACGATGTGACTGCGGCTGAAAGACGCGGTTTTGTTCCTTCTCCGAAAGTCGGCCGAAGAGGGGGAGGATATCGGGGCGACGGGAGTCTGATGAAAAAGTCCGGCCCTGGAGAATCTTCGCCGCTTCGCGAATATCCCGTTCTGTCGGCATGAACACAAGAATGTCGCCGGGACCCTCGATCGCGAGTTCTTCGCACGCATCGGCGGAGGCTCTGAGCCAGTCGACGTCGTCATCACTGTCGTCATCCGGTTCGGGTGGAGCATACCGAACTTCCACGGGGTACGTCCGTCCCGAGACCTCAATCACGGGAGCCGGGGCCTCTTCCGTTCCAAAGAATGTCGCAAACCGCTCCGCGTCGATCGTAGCCGATGTGATGATCACCCGGAGTTCCGGCCGCTTGGGCAGGAGCCGTTTGAGATACCCAAGCAGAAAGTCGATATTGAGTGACCGCTCGTGGGCTTCATCGATGATGATCGTGTCGTACTGATTCAAAAACGTATCCGACTGCGTCTCTGCGAGCAGGATGCCATCGGTCATCAGTTTGATGTAGGTCTTCGGCGACGTTGTGTCGGTGAAGCGAATTTTGAAAGCGACCGCGTCGCCGATTCGGCCTTCCAATTCCTCCGCGACACGTGCCGCGACGGATCTCGCCGCCAATCTTCGCGGTTGGGTGTGCCCAATCATCCCCGCGATCCCCTGACCGGCGTCGAGGCAGAGTTTTGGGAGCTGAGTCGATTTCCCGGATCCCGTTTCACCGCAGACTACAACGACCTGGTTCTCACGAATGGCTTCAACGATTTCGTCACACCGTGCGGAGATCGGGAGTTGTTCGTCGTATGTGCACTTAGGACGGGACTCGACTCGCTTTTCGTAGCGACGGGCCGACCGTTCCCAGTCCTTGAGCAGTTTCTCCAAACTTTTGTCGTAGGGCTTCCCGTCTTTGGCCCGTCTCTTCAGACCATTCAACGACTGGCGCAGCCGATGCCGGTCCGCCAGCATTGTCTGGTCAATGCGAGCGTCTAATTCATCGAGCGTGGGCTGTGTCGTATCGGGCATCGGGGGGATCGGGAGACGGTGTTCGGGACTCGGGGGTCGAAAATAGCGGGTCGTGAAATGGCGATTCTAGGCGGGATGCCGGTCGACGGCGACTACTCCGTTTCGCCGATGCCCTCTGGGCACCACTGCTCTATCACATGTTCGGGGATCTCGCAGAATGCATCGCTCGCAACAACGCATCAATCCCCGCCTGGCCGTGATCATAACTCAATGAGACCCTCAGTCGTGCGGTGTTTCGGGGAACGGTCGGCGGACGGATCGCGGCGACGAAAACTCCGTGTTGCCGTAACTCGTCATTGAGTTGCAGGACCCGTTCCGATGTTTCCACAATGACGGGAATTATCGGCCCGTCAACGGCTTCGGGAACGGTCCATCCCTGCCCTCGTAATTCTTGGATCACCAGTTGCCAAGTCTCCCGGAGCCAGGTTCGCCGTTCGGGTTCTTGCTCAATGAGATCGATGGCGGCCAAAGCGGCGGCACAGCAGGCAGGAGACAGGGCGGTCGAAAACATCTGAGTCCTCGCGGAGTTCCACAGCCAGTCGATCAACCTTCGCGGCCCCGTGATGAAACCACCCTGAGATCCGATCGCCTTGCTCAACGTGCCGACCGACACGACACGGCTCAGCGCCACCCGGTTCGCTTCCAACAGGCCAGTCCCATGATCGCCGTAAATTCCGGTCGCGTGGGCTTCATCAACGATCAGAATCGCTTCGAAACGGTCGGCCACCTCCGCGAGTTCCCGCAAGGGGGCCTGTGTGCCGTCCATACTAAATAGCGAATCGGTCACAATAAACCGCCGACGGCCAACGGTCTCCCGTTCCAACAACTGTTGAAGACGGTCAACGTCACGATGGGGGTAGACCCGGAACTTTGCCCCGCTGAGTCGGCAGCCGTCGATCAGGCTGGCATGGTTGAGTCGATCACAAAACACGACATCGTCGGCCCCCATCAGTGCGGTGAGAGTCCCGACATTCGCTGCGTAGCCTGTGGGAAAGAGGAGCGCCGATTCCGCGTGTTTGATCTCGGCGAGACGAGTTTCTAAAGCGTTGTGCCAAGGGGTGCGCCCCGTCACCAGGGCACTGGCCCGTGAACCGGCCCCCGACTTTTGAATGGCGTCCATCGCCGCCGATCGAACCCGCTCGTCTCCCGCCAGCCCCAGATAGTCGTTTCCCGCGAAGTTCCAGAATTCGTGACCATCGACTCGACAGCGTCCGCCGGGAAGAGTCTCAACAGTCCGCCGCTCCCGGAGCAACTGTTGCTCCCGCAACTGGCGCAGACCCTCGTCGAGCCAAGTCCACGGCAAATCGAAATCTTTAACGGAATCTGACATATCAAATTGATGACTCGCGAAAGAATCGCAATAGTTTACGGGCTTTTGCAACTTTCGTTTAGTCCTCAACTGCGAGGAGAATTGCAAGTTGCTTGAGCGTCAGAGAGACCTCCTGAATGGGATTTGGTTGAAAACGGATCACGGCGGACGGTTCGCCGTGGTTTCGAAGGACTGCCGGACTGATAGATTCCTGGCTGGCAGGGCGACAGGCACCGGCCACTGGCCCAGGTCCTGAGCCGGTTGACACTTTCGCTCGTGGTGAGTGCGACTGGGACCACATTCTGCGCTGCCTGACTCAACGGCATATCGAGCAGCGCCAACAGGCGCCAGCACTACGAGAATCGTCCGGTTTCGCTTTCGATCCAAAGGCCCATGAAGTACGCCCGCACGTACTCCCTGGTACCGCCACTCCGGCAACCGGACCGCTCACTTCGACGTCTCCCCCTACGACCTCGTCCATCACCGGGGATCGCTCTACCTCGTCGCCCACTCCCGGCAACACGATGAGGGCCGCACGTTCAAGGTCGATCGCATCTCCGACGCCGCCCTGAAGACGTTGAAGTTCCAAAATCCGAAAGACTTCAACCTCCGCGAGTCCCTGCATCACGCCTTCGGCGTCTTCCACTCCGACGCCCCGCCCCAGCGAGTCGTGACCCGGTTCAAACCGGAAGTCGCCCAATAGGTCCAGGAACATCACTGGCACACCAGCCAACAACTGACAAAACAAAAAGACGGCACCCTCCTCGCCCAATTCGCCCTCGCCGACCTGACCGAAGTCAAATCCTGGATCCTCAGTTTCGGTGCGAAAGCAATGGTGGAGGAACCGGAAGAGTTGCGGGATATCTGCACTTTCTGGAAAACAGTGATCTTCCAAAGGTAGATTGGTTTGCCTCAAAATGTGGCTCTCGGGGGCATTGATGTTGACAACAGCATCAAAATTCCCCAG
>JAGQQQ010000974.1 GCA_020426125.1 Planctomycetaceae bacterium | reverse complement strand
CAAACGACTTCTGTCATTCGGATTTCGTGTTTGTTTCGGATTTGTCCCTTTGGATTTCGGATTTGATGTGTCCAGAACGGTGATCCTGTCACTTCCTCGCATGCAGTCGTTCCGTGTCCGACACCACTCCCACCACTCCGACTCCTCCGCCGTCTCCTCCTCCAGAGAAGATTGGTCCGTATCGAATTGAACGGGAGCTTGGAGCCGGTGGGATGGGGACAGTCTACCTGGGACACCACGTCGAATCGGGCAAGACGGCGGCCGTCAAAGTGTTGCCCGCCGCACTGGCCAGAGAACCGGGGTTTGTCGCAAGATTCCTCCGCGAAGTGGAGGCGATGCAGAAGCTGAAGAGTCCACATATCGTCGAACTTTACGAAAGCGGGGTCGAGAACGAGATCCCCTACTATGCAATGGAATTTATCGATGGGGAGACGCTCGCCGACCGGGTGATTCGTGAGAAACGGCTCCCCTGGCGGGACGTGATTGACATCGGCGTGCAGGTGGCTCGGGCTCTCAAAGCCGCTCACAACACGGGCATCATCCATCGGGATTTGAAGCCGTCGAACCTGATGATCAACAGGGAGGGCACCGTCAAACTGACCGACTTCGGAATCGCCCAGGTCTTCGCGACCTCCAAACTGACCATGACGGGCGGCATCCTTGGCACCCCGGAATACATGTCCCCCGAGCAGTCACAGGGACGGCGGGCCACCAAGCAGAGCGATATCTATTCCCTGGGGGCCGTGATGTATGTCATGCTCACGGGGCGTCCCCCATTCACCGGGAAATCGGCTCTCGACATTGCCCAGAAACATCGGTTCTCACAGTTTGATAGCCCCCGTCGCATTGTTCCCGAAATCCCACACTGGTTGGATGAAATTGTCTGCCAGTGCCTCGCGAAGAAACCGGAGGACCGGTATCCCGATCCCTATGTCTTGATGCTCCGCCTTCAGGAAGTTCCGCAGAAAGTTGCCCTTCGAGAAGGGGGCCAGCCTGCCGGGGAGATGACCAGCCCAGATGCGGAAACGCTGGCGGGCACCGTGCCCGGGGAGCCGCATCGGGACGACATCGTCGGAGGGACGTTGGTCAAGGAACTGTTCCAGGCCCAACTGGAGGAACAGAAACGGGGTTCCCCGGTCGCGCAGTGGCTCAACAACATCTGGGTCCTGCTCGGGTTGCTGGTCTTGATTATCGCCTTCGTGGCGGCGATGGCCGTTTGGAATCGCCAAGATCCGGAAGAACTCTTTGCACGCGGACAGGAATTGATGTCCCGACCCGAAGGCCCCTCCTGGGTGGCGGCTCGTCGAGACTATTTCAATAAGCTCTTGAGGATCGATCGCCCTACCTGGGAACCGAAGGTGGCCCCGTATCTCGAAGACATTGACTACTTCGAACGGAAACGGGCCATCCTCAACAAAGATCAACCGGCGTCGGAACCGGAAGCCCAATTTCGCCGAATCCTCGAACTGCATGACTCCGGACTAACGGGCGCCGCTCGAGAGCAACTGGCGGCTCTCGTCCATCTTCTCGTTGACAACGACAAACACCAGGAACTCCACGATGTCGCTCAACATACTCTGGAGAAGATGGCTCCTCCGGCCGATTCCACACGGTTTGACTTCTTAAACGACTCGCTCGCTAACGCCGACCGCCTGGAGAAAGAGGGAAACTCTGGAGAAGCTCGCAGGATTTGGCGCAGCGTTCTGGAGTTGTATGATGCCGAGCCTGATGCGGCCGAGTATGTCCAAAAAGCCCGTCAGCGGCTCCATCAACTCAACGCTGAAACACTCGAGAACTCGCAACCCGGAACTGATTGATGAATCTCAAGGAACATATTCGCAACGTCCCTGACTTTCCCAAGCCGGGAAT
>JAGQQQ010000973.1 GCA_020426125.1 Planctomycetaceae bacterium | reverse complement strand
CTACAGGTTTTGACGGAGACTCATTCCATTTGCTGGGGGACATCAAGCTGGTGATTTTGTTTACGCTTTGGGCGATTGCGTAGAAACCGCAACAGACGATGTGAGCGAAACGACGGGACGCATACACGGAGATTGGTGCGTACTCAGCTGACGTGCGCAACTGATCGACGCTTTAGTTGGAAGGATGAAGGTCAGCAATGCAAAGGCGTCTGTCTCGGCGTTGCGACCGTTTCTATGCGTCATTTTAAGTCAATATCTCATTCAGCCAGTGCGGCAGTCCGTTGGCTAATCTGGGGAAGATTCGTCCAACTGGATTCGTTATGTAGGTGTTGTCCATACTGGTTTTAGTAAAATTAGTATCCAGAAGTCATCACAGAGTCCAATTGCTAAAACAGTTCCAATTGTCGGCGCGGTCCAGAAGATGATGGGGGCGGTTCACCAGTTTTCGACGGAGAGTGCTCAATGGGAGCGTCTGATGTCTCCGTAGATGTCACGTCGACTACTTCCGGTTCCCGGTCTGGCAGCGGAACTCGACCGGTTTTTCGGATTACATTTCCCCAGACCTGCACGCGACCGGTTTCGTAAATCAGGTCCGTCGTGTTTCCCAGTGAATTCCCCCAGACGGCGTGGCCGTAGAGGTTTCTCAGCCCCAGGTTGATCGCCGTCATCCGGACGCAACGAAGGTCGACATCCTGGCCGACGAATTGCCAATGCGGCTGAATATCCGCCGCCGCGAGCAGCATTCGCCCTGATCCACAACAGGGATCATGCACCGTCTTGCGGCCTTCGAGTCCTGTTTTCTCTTCCGGCATGTTCATTCGAGCCATCATCTGGCAAATCGGTTCCGGCGTCAGGAACTGGCCTTTCTCTCCATATGTGATTCCCCCCTGAAAGAGATCCCCGAGGATGTCACGCTGGCTCTCTTCCATCGCCTGGATCAACGTGGCAAACATCTCCGGGAGTTTGTCGACGCCCCGTTTCCCGGTGCGTCCCTGCTTGTGTTTCTCGATGACCTGGAGGTATTCGTCTTCCATCAGCGGTCGACCGAGGGCACACACGGTCGCGTGCAAAAAATCTTCGAAGGCCATCCCGCGACTGACTCCCGATCGGTGGGACAGGTCTTCCAGGTGATCAAACAGCGGCTTGGTGGCCGGATAGAGAAAGGACTCTTTGGGCAAGAGAGAGTGAGGAAAGGACTGGAATAGCGTGCCACACGTTGGACCCCTCGTCAAAAACTAATGTGGATTCGTGACGACCGGATGACGTCCGCCTATATGCTGGTCTCGGAGAGGTTGTCCGTACTGCTGCCGGGAAACCTGGCGGATGGTCTCTCCTCGCCTGGGAGGCAACTTCGGCGTCGCAAGTGTGGTCATCGAGAATGTGTGCGGGGCTCCGTCGATCAGCTGACGGATGTATCCGTGATACTTGGGAATCCGCATCAGGTCCTCCGGGGTGAGTCCGTTCCCCAGCAGGTCGACCAGTGTCTCTGCGTCCCGTGGCCCGACGGTCATGCAAAGCGTCGAGCCACAGTTTCCGAGGACTCCAGTCAACGTGGCATGGTCAAGTTGGCCGTCCAGCATCTGCGTGCTGAGGACATAGCTCGTCCGATACTTGCGGGACTCCGCCAGAGCGTCGGCCATCGTGGTGTTCCCTTCGGCCAGATAGGAATGAAACTCGTCGATGACGATGGTGCAGTCCGTTCGCGCCACTTCTGGAATGTCAGCCCGACTCATCGCCGCGACCTGCAGGCTGGAAAGCAACAGCGAACCGAGCAGTGTGGAGGCATCATGACCGACCGTTCCCTTGGACAGATTACAGATCAGCACCCGTGAACCGTCCATGACCTGTCTCAGGTGAATCCCCTTTTGACCGGCGTTCAGAATTCGTTGCAGCTGATCATGCGTGGTGAATGCTCCCAGCTTGTTCTGCAACGACGCGATGTACTGGGTGCGGTCACGGTCATTCCAGCGATTAAACTCGGTCAACCAGAATTCCTGCACGGCGGCATTGTTGACCTGAGATACAAGTGACATACGAAAGTTCGTATCGACAAGCAACCGTTGCACTCCGGTCAGTGACGCATGCGGCGTCCCGATCAGAGAGAGCAGACAATTGCGGAAGATGTGCAATAACCTCGGGGCGGTCCCTGGCTCCAACCCGAACACGTTTTTGAAGGAGGTCAGGACACCATCGGCGATCAGGGTCGGATCCGCCCCCGGCGGACCGACCAACGGATTGAAGCCCACCGGAGCGATGCGATCGGACGCATCGAAGTAGATGACCTCGTTTGTTCGACGACGGGGAATGACGTCGAGCACCTCCTCCGCCAGCTGGCCATGGGGATCGATCAGCACCACTCCCCTGTTCGCTTCAATCTGCTGCCGGACCACATTCAACAGGAACGTCGACTTCCCGCACCCCGTCTTCCCGATCGCGATCAGATGCCGCCGGAGGTCATCCTGGGCAATCCCGAACTGATTCCGCTGCTGGCGAAACTTCAGCTGTCCCAAGACCGTCTCTCCTCTCCCTTCTTTTGAGGTGAGCCTCACTGGGGCTTCGAGTTCTCTGAACTCGGAGAGTTGGACTCGTGAGACACCTTCCACCGCTTGTGTTAATGGATGCCACAGCGTGGCAATCTCCCGTGCTGATAGCAGAAAACCGCGTCGTCGGAGTCGCCTCTTCCATCGCCGTGGTTTGCTGGCCAGAAAACTGGCTCCGTCCTGATGGAACCGCCCCAGCGCTCCGGAGATCTCTCTGAGCCTTTTTCGGCCGATATAAGAGGCATTGCGAGGCACTCGCGTGGTCACCACCAGCCAGCACTCGAATAACGGCTCTGCGGCTTTGCTGGAGACCTCAGTAGGTTCATCGGAACGGGCAGGCAATCCCCAATATAGAAGCCTTGCTGACATCCGCCCAATCCAGCAGGGATGAGTCGACCAGTAAAGGTACCATCGACTCACGGATGCGGTCCGAAAACGAGCCTGTCGATGATGGATGCTCTTCGCTTGCCGTTGTCGCCCCAAGGTGGCGGGCCGGATGATCAGCTCCAGGTGTGAGGATATTCGTCCGGAGTGACCGCTCCTGATTGCCGAGAGCAGTCCACCCAACGGGTCTGCGAATTGCCGTTTGTCTGTTTCATCCAGAAACGCTCCATAGGTTCGCAGGGGCAGCACATCAGGACTCAACCGAATGGCAGTGGACCATGTTTTCAGATGAGAGCCGGTCTCGGCTCTGATCGGCCTCACGGTGACTCCGGGATAGGCATCCTGCAATTCCTGCAAAAACAACACGCGAAGTTCATCCGGACAACTGACTGCCAGCCCCACTCCCCCGTCAATGCCGCGCAGCTGCAAACTCACCTTCCTCCTCTGGCTGTTCGCACGGTGAAGCGCACGGAGTAATGATTCCGTGTAGAGCGGACCTCGCGTATTGCCGACGGGAGGACGGATTTCGAGCAGCATATTAACGAGAGTTTCCCGCCCCATCGGAGATCGTCGCGACGGAGCGGGCCCGTGTGCCCAGCATCCGTTCGTGCGATCCGCTGTCTCCAAACTTGCGACAGGTTTGAGTCGCTTCCCACAGCCCTGCCGGTGCGACGCCACCGCAGCCAGCAATGCTGAAAGACGTTCGGCGAGAGAAAACGGACGACCGCTCGATCACGGTCAACGCAGTGTGGGAAAGGGCTTCCAACGGGATTCAAAAATTATCAGAAAATTTGAATGGGCGCTACGAAACTGACCGACTTTTCCGGCGGGTGTATTCGGGGAATGAGCGTCCGCTTCAACAAGCGATGATCGGTCAACACGGCATCTGTCAGCGGATTCGACTGAAGAAATGTCTTCAGGTCGCAACCGACAAAGACCGTCCGTTGCCGGTTCCGCATCACCATGTCCGCCAGATCCAGGATGTGCTGCAACCGCTGATCGCTGCGTGTCGTGACGAACAATACGAAATACCGTCGAGGGTCATCCGCCGCATACTGGGACTGGTGGGCGTCGTAACCGCGAAGCTTGCGTTCAATGGATTCCACGTCTTGCCGGGTGCGGACACGTTCGGTCCCATTGTCCAGTTCGACGACAAAGTTGAACGTGCGTCCATTCGCGGCCAGCAACTGGAATGCACAATCGGGGTACATCGTGAAGCCGTCGGATTCCAGCCTCACGCTATTTTCCCGGGCGAAATGCCGCAGAATGGTCCCCTGTCGGTGAGCGTGAACCAGCAGATGGACAGCGACCTCGGCGAGCGCGTGCGTATGGTGATGGTGGCCATGGCTGATTTCCTCGAAGTACCGTCGACGGGGCAATGGGGAGTCGATCCCGTAGAGCAGTCGATACCCTTCGCGAGTCAGTTTGAAGTATTGAGGGGAACGTCCATCGGTCGCGAATGCATACGGCCAGGACCGAATCAATCCCGACTCCCCCAATCTGCGGAGACGGCGACGCAGATTGTGCTCATCGGTGAATGGTGCTCGGAACGTCTGGCTCAACCGGCACAACTGGGTGGTGGTCAACGGCGTTCGATCCAACGCGGTCAGCATTTCCAGATCCCGGCCACCGATCTTGGTCTGAAATCTTTTTGTCATGGGTCGTCGACCAGCGTACCATGAGAGTGTCCTCCTTCTGCAAGCATGTCGTCCCGAAAGTTTGGCTACATCAACGATGTCGATGAATTGATCGAGCAAACCAGTGTTGAGCAGGTGCTGACGTACTACGGTAAGGAGCTACCCCGCAAAGTGACCGGCGAACACCGGATGCAATGCGTATTTAATGAAGCTTGTGCCGACAGCCAGTACGGCAACCTGACGGTCAAACTGGATGACCGGGTGAACCGGATTTTCTGCCACTCCTGCAATGTCCGGGGGAATCTGCTGACGTTGATTCACGGCCTCGAACACCATACCGCCCCTACCAGCGGACGGTTACGTGGAGACGAATTCAAAGGGGCCGTGGCGAAACTCCGGGAAATCGCGGGAGCCTCCCCAGACGAATCCCGGCCTTCAGATCACAAGCAACCTGCGGAATCTCCCGCTCCGAAGCCATTGAATGTGCCGCTGGTGCGGCATGAGAAAGAGGCGGCTCGGGAGTTGGCGAACCTGTACGAAGAGTTG
>JAGQQQ010000972.1 GCA_020426125.1 Planctomycetaceae bacterium | reverse complement strand
CCCTTGTGTCAGAAAGCCCCCAAGCCGAAGTCGGTCTCCAGTGTTTGGGAATGCGTCTGCGGGGCACAGGTCTCGCGGAACTTTCGATATTGCATTACCTGTGGAACGGAACGTGAGGACAAAAGCACCTGTCGTCGCTGCGGAAAAGAGAATCCTTCTCGTTTTCGATATTGCTGCTATTGCGGAGTGGAATTGCCGATTGGGCCGTAGTGAGCGGGATGAGTTGTTCAATCGCATTGCACAGCGAGCGTTCGCATCAAATCCTGAATTTCCTCCTCGATCTCTTCCGGGGGGCAGCCATCTAATCGGAGTTCCTCTTTCAGTCGCTGTTCGATCTTCCTTTTGACATCCGCGATTGCATACCGGATCTGATCCCGGGTCATCCCAAACTGGTTCGCGGCCTCACGTTGGCTCAGGCCTTCTGCCTCTTCCGCGATTAGGCAGGCCGAAAAGACGTCAAACCAGGATGCTCGCCCTTGAGTTTGGTAGTCAACGCGGACTTCTTCGCAGACACGTTCAATCAGCGAAGAACTCCATCGTTTGAGAAAGACCTCCTCCGCCGTAAGGGAATGACTCAACAAATTCAGTTGGTCCTCGCTGATTCTCCGTTGGCCTGGCAAGCTCGATCGTTCGAACTGAGTCTGCTTGCGGCTCCGAATCCCCACTTGGTCCGACAAAAACCGCTTGAGCAACGTCAGCAAGTAAGTCCGGAACCGTCCCCGCTCAGGACTCGCCCGTCGGATCCAGTTTCGATCGCACAATCGGGTTAAGAATTCTTGCGCCAAATCCTCTGCATCCTCATTCGAGAAGTGAAGGGCGAGAAGGAACGAGTAGACCGGTTTCCAATACCGGAGAACGAGTTCGTCCCGGGCCGCGCGATGATCCAGGTGCTGAGAATCTCCCGCCGCGTCGACAAGACGCCAGTTGGTCGTCTGGAAAGGTTCGCGCATTGAGTCATTCCATTCCGTTGGATTAAAGAGAGTTGATACGAGGAAAAGTCGAGCAAGCCCGGACGGACCCCGAACGGGAAAAAAATGAAAATGGCTTTCCCCCATTGAACGTTTTGTCCCGAATATCTTATCGGAAGGACATTCGTCAAAGACTGATTCGCGAATGAAGATTGCGTTCAGTTGCAATGCGGTGTTCATTCCCGATACAGTCGTCGAGGTTTGAGCATGAAACTGCATCAGGATACATCGTCTCAATTTTTGGTTCTCGGTGCCATCATACTCGTCGATATCAGTTCATCGCTTTTCAAATCACAACAAATGCGAGTGTCCCCAAGGAGGTCTCGGACATCACACGAAGGGGAAACACTATGACGGCTCCGGTGGGAATCGACTTGGGCACCACGAATTCGGTGATTTCCGTCTACAAACGTGGACGTCCCCTGACACTGCGTGTCGATGGAAATAACACGACCCCGTCGGCGGTCTGCTTTCGTGATCAGGATCACACTCTCGTAGGTGTCAAAGCGCTCGGAATGGCGATGATTCGCCCCGAGCATACGATCCTCTCCGTCAAACGGGCGATGGGGATGAAGAACGCGACGTACACGATGCACGGCAAGAAGTACACGCCGGTCGATATCGCGGCGATGATCCTCCAGAAGCTGTGTGAAGGCCATGAACAGGAATTGGGCGGTCCCGTCAAAGATGTGGTGATCACGGTTCCCGCCTACTTCAATGACGAGCAACGCCGCGACACGAAACTTGCCGGAGAGAAAATTGGTCTGAATGTCTTGCGGCTTCTCCCGGAACCGACGGCTGCCGCGATTGCCATTGGCCTGGACAAGGGCCGCGACCAGACAATTCTGGTCTATGACCTGGGCGGAGGAACATTCGACATCTCTGTCTTGAAAATTGAGAACGAGTCGTTTGCCAAGTTCACGGTGC
>JAGQQQ010000049.1 GCA_020426125.1 Planctomycetaceae bacterium | reverse complement strand
ATTTGTTGAGGACAGTCCGCAGCCGACGTCCCTTCCCACGGCGAAAGACTGGCAATACGGATACGGCCGTTACGACGAAGAGGCCAAAGCGGTTGCGGGGTTTACTCCGTTGCCGCATTTCTCGGGAACGGCTTGGTCGGGGGGACCGAGTTGGCCGGATGCCAAGCTCGGCTGGGTCCAATTGACGGCGACCGGCGGGCACCCTGGCAATGACCGGCTACATGCGGCGGTGCGTCGTTGGATCGCGCCGCGAGCGATGACGGTCAAGATCACATCCCGAGTGACGAATGAACCGGAACAAGGCGACGGCATCCGCGCCTTCATCGTCCAGTCGAAACAAGGACTGCTGGGGCAGACGAAAGTCCACCACTCTTCGGCGGACCTGAACGTCGAGACGGCGGTTGCGGCTGGGGAAATCATCGATTTCGTCGTCGACATCGATGAAGTGCTGAACAGCGACCAGTTTCTCTGGAAGATTGTTTTGGCGGAATCGGGGGAGATGGGCACCGTCTGGAATGCGGAGGCGGACTTTCCGGTCAACACCGTGGAAACGCTGACTCCTTGGGAACAACTCGCCCAAGTGCTGCTCTGCACGAATGAATTTCTGTTCGTGGACTGAGCCTTGGTCGATATCGGCACCGGCGAGCGGGGGAGGTCAGGCCCTTGGGGGGCGTCCTGAATCTCTGTTGAATGTGAACTCTGGTATCTCACCGGTTCGTGGTGAGAACTGACCGCGAGTTCGGGCGAGACCGGTGTGCCATTTCCCCGGCTCAACGCTGTGTGGGCCTGCGGATGGTCAGTGACTTGCATGGAATGGCACGCTGTGATCCGCCATTCGTCGGTTGCAAGGAATGCGGACACGGATCAAACCGATCTGACGGAGGAACACGGATAGATTCAGCAGAGTCCGGGGGGTGTTTGCCCGTTCTTCTCTCCCGCTCACAAAAGCACTCGATTGCGTCGGTTGCGATCGAGAGAACGCCCGACGCCCCGCCAGGGATGAACCCTGTGAATCATGGGAAGTCGTTCTTTCAAGAACGATCCCAATCGTAATCAACGGCGTTGGACCCCGTGGTTTTCCCGCGGAAAGGCGGACTCTATCGCTCGCGAATTCTGCTCCCAGACAGAAGGAAAAACAAACAGAGACCGCCGGGCGTGGGCCACTCGGCAGTCTCTGATTTGAGATCCAGAAAAATCGATTCGTTGAAAACGATGGATTGCTCTGATACCCAGGGAACTACCCCACACCTCCCCCTATGATGGGACCAAAGTCCAGAGCCGATCCGAAGCTGTTTCCATCGCCGGTGGAGAGGAAAACGAAGGCATTGCTATTGAGACCAACGATGTCATCGTACCCATCGCCGTTGAAGTCACCAATCACGTACTGTAGACCGGTGGCACCCGCGCCAAATTGCTCGAGCGGGTGATGAATCACAACCGGGTTGACATACAGGGAATTCAAACTGGTGGTGCTGACAAGGAGTTCTCCTGTCGCTGGATTGCCGACGAACAAATCTGGAAGCAGGTCATCATTAAAAACCCCGAACTGGAAGGAGGGAAGGCCGTCCACCGTTGTGGCTCGACTGGAAGCCACAAAGTTGTGGACATCGGAGACGTGAGGCCGCACTGCTCCGGTCGTCGTTGCGTGGAGGACTTGTCCGGTCATCGTTCGTACAGCGATATCGGCACGTCCATCGGCATTCAGATCCGCTGAAGTCAGATTGGAAAGTCCTACGGTTCCAAAATGCCCCGATGACAACACGGCCGTCAGGTTATTTCCTCCGACAACCGAGTAGAAGGGGATAATGTGCGTGACGGGAGTCGTCAGATCGGTATCCAATCCTTCATAGAGTCCGACCATGTCTTCGCGGCCATCGTCATTAAAATCAGCGACTGTGAAGGCTTCATAGCCGACCGCCGCGCGGATCTTGTAGTCCTGAGCCCCACCAGGCAGCAACGACTTCGCCCAGATTTGACCGAGCGTATTCCCTGGAATATTGGGGTCGTCACTGACATATTGATAGATCAGTTCATCCGTTCCGTCTCCATCGATGTCAATCACGTGGAAGTGGTCGGCCGCCGCACTCGTCGCGATGGACCCACGGAGGACCGGCATCGCCAGCGTTCCGTCTCCATTGTTCCTAACCAAACTGACGTAGTGGGTCGACCAGTCGATAAACGCGCCGTCCATGTCCCCATCACCATCGAAATCCCCAACAAAGGCCAGATCGGCGGAAAGCGGATTGGTCTGGGTCCAGGAAAACGCCGAACCGGAATTGGTTCCCAACTTGAATCGATTCGCGGTTTCGTCAAACAACAGGATGTCATCGCCTGTTGGCGGAAGCACTTCATCGTCGGCGATGGTCACCGTGGCCGAGGCGGATTCGGGGCCGACCGCGCTGGCGGTGATTGTGACGACCTTGTCGCCGTCGACGAAGATGTCGTCAACCGCCAGGATATCGAAGGTGACAGAGGACTTTCCGGCCGGGATGGTCACTGTCATCGGAACGGTGGCTTCGGTGGTGTCGCTACTGGTCAGCATCACCACCAGATCGGCCATCGTGTTCGCCGATCGCGTCACCGTTCCTTTGCTGATCCCGCCGTTTTCGCTGATTGACAGCGGATCGACGGTGACCGTCAGGATAGTCGGGATGATCTCGAAGATCCGTCCATGAACTCCTTCGACACGGTCCGTCCCATGCCCAGTCCAGAATATCCCGACGAGGCCCTCGGAGGAGGTCGCCATCACGGGATTTGTCTGCGGGCCTTGATCCCAGGTAGGGACGAGGAATTCATCAGACTGGGCAACTGCTGCGGAATCGTAGAGACGAGCAAAGACTCCTGGGCCACTTGTGTCTTGAGCGTGGGCTTGCCAGGCGACAACGAAATTCCCCATCCCGTCGAGCGTGACACTCGCATGCCGCTGAGGAGCGATGATCGTCTGATTGATCTGGAATTCCTCCTGAACGGGAGTCAGATCCGCGAGGAACTGCCGACCGAAGACTCCCCACGTGTTTCCATCCTGATTGATACTCTGCCAGACCGCCACGAAATTCCCCGATTCATCGATGGCGAGATCCGGAAATTCCTGGGCATCCAATCCTGCGACGATATCATGAATCAAAGTTTCAGGACCGCTGGGGACGCCATCTTGGTCATACCAGCGAACAAAGATGCTCTTTTCCGTATCGTTTGGATCGAACACTGCGCGGTGGTCGCTGACCCATCCCACGACGAATTGTCCTGAGGAGTTCATGGAAATCGTCGGACTGACCTGGTCCAGATCCGTAAACGTGTTCAGCGCGAATTCGCCGCCAACAGCGTTCCCGTCCGCATCGTACCGCTGGCCGTAGACTCCCAGCCCGCTCGCGTCTGGTCCCTGCCAGATGACCACGAATTCTCCCGAGTCGGTGTCAACGGCGACTGTCGGGTTCCCCTGACTTCCTGTCGTGGAGGTATTCACCTGAAACTCGGAGGTCAGCGGATTTTCCATCGCGTCGTAGCGACGGGCAAAGACGCCGTATCCGTCGCCATCTTGCGCAGCGGCCTGCCAGACGACGATGAAGTTTCCAGCCGCATCGACAGCGACCTCCGGACGACCTTGATTTCCGGCAGTGGTTTCATTCACCTGGAATCGATCTCCGAGGGGCATCCCACTGGAGTCGAATCGTCGAGCAAAGACCCCCATCCCGGAGCCATCGTCACCGTAGCTTTCCCAGACGACGACATAGTTGCCGTCGCCATCGACGCCTGTACTTGCAGGGGCTTCTTCGATGGTTGAGTAGTTCGCGAGCACGACCTCTCCTTCCGGTCCCACTTCAAATTCTGCGGTTCCGGTCGGAAGCTGATAGCTCTGAGCGTGAACGGCTGGATGATGCGTCGCATCAAGCCCCAGCCAGAGAACCGTTGTGCTGCCATCGGTGTTCGAGCTGACGGCTGGCAAGGTCTGCGGCCCCTGGGTATTGCTGTTCACCTGGAACTCATTTACGAGGACCATCCCGGTCGGGGAATAGACCTGAGCGAAGATTCCCCAGCTGAAGCCATCCTGGTGGCTGCTTTGCCAGGCAACCTGGAAGTTCCCATCATCATCCATCGCGACAACGGGAGCCTCTTGTCCCTGTTTGGTCGTGACATTCACCAGGAAATCATCACCTTGCCCCGTGCCCATGGAATTAAACCGTCGGGCATAAACGTCGGCACCGCTCCCGACTTGCCCCTCAGTGGTCCAAGTCACGACAAAGTCACCCGACGAATTCATGGCCGCGTGTGGCTCAACCTGATCATGGTCGGAGATCGAGTTGAGTTGCGCTTCGGCGACCGCTTCGCTTCCATCGGCATTGAAGACTCGCCCGTAAATTTCCACCGTTGGTTCAGGGTCGGGTTCCGCTGGAAAGACTTCCGTCTGCCAGGCGATCAGAAACCGCCCTGTGGATCGGGACATCGCGATGGTCGGCGCGACTTGATTCCCGGTCGTCGTGGTGGTCACCCCAAATTCGGCCATGTCCTGGGCGACTCCCATCGCGTCGTAGCGACGGGCAAAAATCCCTGCGGCATCCCCATCTTGATCGGCACTCTGCCAGGTGATGACAAAATTGCCGGCATCATCCATCGCCACGGCCGGATCAGACTGGTCACCGACCGTCTCCACACTCACCTGGAAGTGCGATCCGATGGGAGTTGCATCGGCCTGATAGCGCTGGGCATAGATTCCAAGGCCGCTCCCATCCTCATAGAGCGATTGCCAGACGACCACAAAGTTCCCCGCGGCGTCGACCGCAATCGCTGGCGCGGTTTGGTCATCGTCCGTCACCATCGTGTTGACGAGGAAAGCGTCCCCGTTGGGAGTCCCGTCGGCAAAGAATCTCTGGGCGTAGATTCCTAGTCCACTCTCGTCTCCCCCAATCTGTTCAAAGCTCGTCCACGTGGCGACATAATCCCCTGTCGATTCGATCACCGCCACCGCAGGGGCACTCTGAACAAGCCCAGCGGCCTCATGCACAAGAAACTGGTCGCCCGTGGGGGTGATCGACACATGCGGGGGTGGGATCACAAAACCTTCTTCGTAGATCCGTCCGTGAATCCCTTCGATCCGTGAGGTCCCCTGTCCAATCCAGAAGACTCCAAAGTCGCCAGCTGGCGTCATCGCCATCACGGGGAGCGTTTGTGGCCCGAGTTCCCAAGTATTGACGAGAGACTCGTCGGTTTCCGGCGTACCGTCTGCGTTGTATTGTCGACTGATGATCGCCGTGGCACTTTGATCCTGAAGATCGCTTTGCCAACTGATCGTGAAGTTGCCATCGGGGTCCGAGACCACGCTGACATGCCGCTGATTTTCCTCCGTCGTTTGGTTCACGAGGAATTCTGCTGGCTGGACGGGAGTCTTGTTCGCGAGAAACTGTCGGGCATAGACGCCCCAGGCGCTCCCGTCTTGTGTGATGCTTTGCCAAGCCAAAACGAAGTTGCCGCTTGCATCGAGCGCGATATCCGGATACTCCTGGGCTTCGGCGGCGGGGTCAATTGTGTGGGCCAGTGCCTCGTCTCCGGTGGCGACTCCGCTGCTGTCGTACCATTGAACGAAAATGCTCTTTTCCGAATCCGTCGGATCGAAAAGAACGCGGTGGTCACTGACCCAGGTAATCGCAAACTGGCCGTTTTCATTCATAGAAGCGGCTGGACTCACCTGTTCGGTGTCTGTGAAGTTGTTGACCGCGAACTCACCCCCCACAGGATTCCCGTTGGCGTCGAACCGTTGAGCATAAATCCCGGTCAAATCAGCGTCCGGTCCTTCCCACGCGACAACAAAGCTGCCGTCGTCGGGATTCATGGCAACAGTCGGATCGGACTGATCCCCAGCGGTGACGGTGGTCACCTGGAATTCGGGCCCCGCTTTCGCCCCGGTTGAGTCGAATCGCTGCGCGTAGATCCCGTGGCCGCTAGAGTCCTGATCGGCCGATTCCCAAACAACGACGAAATTCCCCGCCGCATCGGACGCGACATCGGGATTGCTTTGATTCCCGTCGATGAAGGTGTTGACATCAAACGCCGGTCCCAAAGGATCTCCGTTCGCGTCAAGTCGTCGGCCACGAATCCCTAAGCCGGAACCATCATCCCCGTAACTTTGCCAGACAACGACAAAGTTTCGATTGGCATCAACGGCCGCCGCAGCCCATGCTTCCTCAAGCGCGGAATATTGATTCAGGACGACCTCACCCCCAACTGCAGCGAAGTCCTGGCTCATATTGGGCAGTTGATAACGCTGTGCGTGGACGGCTGGAGTGTGTGTTGCATCGAGACCGAGCCAAACCGTCACCGCCTCACCTGACGTGTTCACACTCGTGGCCGGCAATGTTTGTGGTTGTTCGGCAAACGTGTTGACCTGAAATTCGGATGTCAGAGGATCGCCTGCGGACGCATACGCACGCCCGAAGATTCCCCAGCTGAACTCATCCTGGTGGCTCGATTGCCAAGAGATCATGAAGTCGCCATCGTCATCGATGCCGACCGCCGGATTGACCTGTCCCTGCAATGTCGTGACATTCACGCGAAACTCACCGCCAGCGGGCATCCCCGCGGCATCGAATCGTTGAGCGTTAATGTCCGAGCCACTTCCGGCTTGTCCCTCCAGTGTCCAGGCTACGACGAACTCCCCGGTTGTGGCCATCGCGACGTTCGGGGAGACCTGATCTCTGGGGACGGTGGTGTTGACCTGAAACTCCTCTCGGATCGTTGTGCCATCGGCCTGATAAAGATGGGCCAGGACTTCGATGCTTGTTTCGGCCGCGGTGACTTCCCCATTGAAAGCAATCACGAAATCGCCTGTGGTCCGTGACATCGACGCTGTCGGTGCGAACTGATCGCCAGTCGTTGTCAGCGTGTTGACGAGGAACTCGTTCATTTCTTGTGGCGTCCCATTGGATGCAAATCGACGGGCATAAACTCCCAAGCCATCCCCGTCTTGACCGAAACTTTGCCACGCGATGACAAATGCGCCTGTGTTGTCCATCGCAACCGTGGGACGGGACTGGTCGCCCGCCGTGAATTCGTTGACTTTGAAAGTGCTCCCGTTCGCCGTCCCGTCGGCCAGATATCTTTGAGCATAAACCCCGGCCCCGTCTCCATCCTGGTCCTGGCTCTCCCAAACGACGATAAAGTTTCCAGACGAGTCCACAGCGACCGCCGGTGAGAACTGATCCCCCGCGGTTTCGATCGTGTTGACAAGAAACGCGGGGCCGTTGGGGGTGCCGTCTGCCAGAAATCTCTGAGCATAAACACCCAAGCCGCTGCCATCACCGCCGAGCTGTTCAAAGCTTGTCCATGCGGCGACAAAGTCACCCGTCGATTCAATGACCGCAATCGCCGGTTTACTCTCTGCAAGGGAGCTTGTTTCATTGACCACAAACTGGGTATCAATCGGGTTTGCCGCGAGCATGACGCGATCTTCAAAGAGTTCCCCATTGACATTGAGAGATCGATCCATGTGATTGCGTCGGCGAAGCCTTTCCTTTTGAAGTCTTCGCTGAACACCACGAATGAAAGCCTGGTAAAAATATGACATCACGACTCTCCTGCCTGATTTTCTAGATGTTATGGGGATTCCGATTTCCAATGCGTGTTGGGGCCAACACGCGGAACTTTTGTTTTCGCGTTCTCCGCAGAAGCAAGAACGAGGTCTTTCGTTTGACGTCTTCAAATGTGTCTATGCCATTGGCCACGCCATTGGATGACGCAAGATGCAATAGTTAGGCAATTGCCGTTCCATACTCGCACCTCGAACAGTTGGCTTGACTGCGATATGAGGAGTGAGCTTCTCCAGCGTCGAGAACCGCCGTTCGTACGCGACAAGACTTCTCGGTGGACGGTGCCCCGCGACATGGGAATACAAAGCACAGCCGTTCCAAGCTGTGCCAGCATCGCACACGCCCAAACGCACGGTGTGTCAATCGGGCACTTTGTGCAGCAACGGAAAGTACCGGCTACCATGCTTGCACGGCGCAGCAAGATAAGCATGGCGAAAGCTCAATTGGACGCCCAATCATGTCCACCCTGCTTCACGATGTGGACATGGCACTTTCAATCCTCCTTCGATGGGACTACGGCTCCAACAATCCAGAAGCATCTAAAACGACAAACTCGATTCGGTCATAGGCGGAACCTCCCTGGTCTCCGCATTCGAAGAGGATGCCGACCTTTGTGGAATCCTCCGCGAGCCGGACCATGTCGCTGTATGCGGCGGGGCCGGTGTGGAGGAGGGGGCCGTCTTTCCAAGTCTTGGCTTCATCGGTGCTGTAACGAATGCGAAGATCGCTGCGCCCTTTTCCGGAAGGGCCGTTTTCATCGGGGCCGGAGAAGAGAATGAGATTGCTGTTGTCTCCCTGCTTCTCGCTGAAGACTCGCAGCAGGGCGCATTGGACGACGGGGGGATCAACGATTGCTTCGCAGGGAACGAACCACTTGTACTTCTCATCTCCGGAGTTTTGAAAGGTGGCTCCTCCGTCCGTACTGATGGCCTCGCCTCGCGTTCCGGGGGCGGCGCCGTTTTGGTCACGGGTGTTGAAGTAGAGGTCTCCGTTGTTGAGTTCGACGACAGTCGTTTCATTGGCGTTGAGGCCGTCGTCATAGGTGTCGTCGACCGCTCCGAGCGTCCAAGTCTGGCCGTGGTCATCGCTGTAAAATGCTTGAGCCCCGTTCGGCCCTCGGTCGGCCCCATCGTCCCCGAGTCGGTGATCGGCAGGGACCACAAGTCGACCTCGGTGGGGGCCGTGTTGCAGTTGGATCGAATGGACGGGACCGGTCGCGTACCAGCCCCAGTCCGGTTTTTTCACATCGGCGGTGATCTCGCGACGGGAGGACCAGGTTTGGCCATGGTCATCGCTGAACACCACAAACACGCGGTCGTTCTCGAGAGTGAAGGGTAGCCAGATTCGACCGGGGTGATCGGGATCCAACAAATCCACCACCGGAGCAGGATTGCCGACGGTGATCGCGGGGGTTTTCTCTCCGAACAATTCGCGGTAGTCGTCGCTCTCCTGGACAACCTGCAACGGACTCCAGGTTTGGCCCCGGTCGGTCGAGCGTTTCATCACAAGATCGATCTCGCTGGCGTCCCCTCCTTCGCGTGCTTCGCAGAAGGCGAGCAGGTCCCCATTGGCCGCCCGAATGATCGCGGGGATGCGGTAGACGTTGTATCCCTCGGTCTTGGCTTGGAAGACCGGCACGCCCTCACCGAAGGCCGCCGTACTCCCGATCCCCAAAGCGACCCACAAGACCAACACTCCCATCAGCATTCTCATCATCTCGCAGCACTTCCATTTCGTGGCCAAGTCACAAATCAACAAACCTCGATGGTCGAAGGATCCTCCCATGAATGCAAGGCTGGGAGAGCGGGGTTCGGGAGGCGGGAATCGGGGTTCGGAAAACTCACGTCACCATTGTACTCACTCTCATCTCTCGTCTCTCCTCTCTACACGATCAACGTGTCTTCTGGTCCCAAACACTTTCTCACCCAATCGAAAAACGGCCGGCTGCCTTCGTGGCTGTGGAGGGCAAAGACACACGGCGTCTCGTAGGAATGCAAAGCGAGGACACGCTCCGTGACTTCGCGAATCCGAGTCGGATGGGTTTTCAGCAGCAACACCACTTCGCTGTCTTGATGGACTTCCCCCTGCCATTCGTAGACCGAGGTCATGCCGTTGAGAATGTTGGCGCAGGCGATCAATTTCTCGTTCAATAAAGCCTGGCTGATCCGCAGGGCTTCTTCGGAACTGGGCGCGGTGACGTAAATGATTGCGAGATCCATAGATACTGACTCCTGGGGTGAGCAGAATTCATTGGGATCGCGTTGACGGGAGCGACGCCGGGCGATATCGTGTCGCGTTCCACATTTCGGGGGCGATCCCTGGCTTTCGTGGTTTGACAGACATTCCTACCGTTTAACTGAGCAGAATTCATCCCATGGGACGGATTGAACGTAGTCGAGAACTGGCCCGTCAGCGAACTCGTCGAGCCAAACTCAAGAAACTTCGAGCGAAATACGCTGCCGCGACTTCGGAAGGCGAAAAGCAGGCCATCCGGGAAAAGGCATTCCGCGTCAGTCCTCAGGCGGTGTTGGAAGACGCTGCCGCCGAGTAGTTTCGGTCGCGAGTTCGTTGGCGATCTGGGCGAATCCTCGCCAAAATCTTTCGTGACTCTCCGCACACTTCACTGTCGTGTTGTCTTTTTGTGAAGGAATCTGGTGATGCGTCACTTTCTTTTTGCTGCGCTCGTTGCTGTTTTCGCGGGGCCCTTGTCGCTTCAGGCGGCGGAGGGTCCGGTCTATGAAATGCGGGTCTACACCTGCGAGCCGGGCAAGTTGGATGCCCTCAACGAACGATTCCAGAACCACACCATGCGGATCTTCGAGAAGCATGGCATGAAGAACATCGCCTACTGGACTCCGACCGACGGCGAAACCGCCGCCACCACGCTGATCTACATTCTGGAACACCAAAGTCGAGAAGCGGCCAAGGATTCCTGGGACGCCTTCCGTAATGATCCAGAGTGGAAACAGGTTGCAAAGGAGAGCCAGGAGAAGCACGGCAAAATCCTCGCCAAGGCCCCCGAGTCAACGTACATGGTCGCCACCGACTATTCCCCCAAGACGGCGTCTCCCCACACAGGCCGCATCTACGAACTGCGAACGTACACCGCCGCCGACGGGAAGATCGACAATCTCAACGCTCGATTCCGTGACCACACGGATAAAATCTTCCAGCGACACGGCATGCGCGCCCTCGGCTACTGGCAACCTACCGACGGGGAAGCCGCCAATAACACGCTGATCTACGTGCTGGGATACGAAAGTCGCGATGCCGCGAGGGAAGCTTGGAAAGCCTTTGGGGCCGATCCCGAGTGGCAGGCCGCTTGGAAAGCCTCAGAAGAAAATGGCAAACTGCTCGCGACCCGACCCGGTTCGGTCTATATGCAACTGACAGATTATTCGCCGGTCTCGCCAGCTAACGAATAGTCGTTCAAAGTCAGCACTGGGGGAGTGATGTCGCCGCCAGATCCGTCTCGGAACTTGCCATTGTCCGGTCGCGTTGCGGTCGTGACCGGAGGAACCAGTGGAATCGGAAAAGCCACGGCGATCACCCTCGCGCAGGCCGGAGCGAAAGTCTTCGTGGGTGATTTGGAACTTCGCCCGGAAGCCATCGCGGAGTTGGAGCCGCT
>JAGQQQ010000048.1 GCA_020426125.1 Planctomycetaceae bacterium | reverse complement strand
TGCCGCGGTAAACGACAAGATTATTTTTCGAGCCACCTATGGGGCGACCGGCACTGAGTTGTGGATCAGCGATGGAAGCGGCCCGAGCCAGTTGATCGACATCAATCCGGGATCCGGCTCCGCGAGTCCTTCGGGGATGACGCTGTTCCAAGGGGAACTGTTCTTCTCCGCCAATGATGGAACCAACGGAAGCGAGCTTTGGAAGACGGACGGAACCGCCGCGAATACCGTCCAGGTCGCCAATCTCAACCCGGGTTCCGCCAGTTCTTCGCCCGGCAACTTCGCCGTGGTGGGGTCACAGCTGTTTTTCCGGGCCAATGACGGGGCGAACGGACTCGAACTCTGGAAAACCGACGGCACAGCCGCCAACACCGTCCAGGTCAAAGACATTCGATCGGGATCGTCAGGGTCGAATCCCGCGCTGCTCACCAACGTCAATGGCACGCTTTTCTTCACCGCGAACGATGGAGCCAACGGGACGGAACTCTGGAAAAGCGACGGCACCGCCGCGAATACCGTACTCGTGAAGGACATTGATCCCGGCAGCGATTCCTCCAACATCCAAGACCTCACGAATTTCAACGGACGCCTCGTTTTCACGGCACGAGACCACTTCTTTTACCAGTACAGCCCTTATATCAGAGAAAACAACCAGGAGGTTTGGGTCAGTGATGGCACGACTGCCAATACGACGGTGCTCACGGAAATTCGCAGCGGGAACAATGGGTCCTATCCGGGATCTCTCACCGTTTCGAATGGATCGCTCTTTTTTGGGGCCAGCAACGGAACATCGGCTGGCCAAAACGGGTCGGAACTCTGGAAGACAGACGGAACCGCCGCGAATACGGTCCAGGTCGCCGACATTCGCCCAGGGAATTTTAGCTCGGGTCCAAGAGACCTGACGGATGTCAATGGAACGCTCTTCTTCCGCGCCAACGATGGGACCAATGGAAACGAACTGTTCAAGAGCGATGGGACGGCGGCGAATACCGTACAAGTTCGGAACATTAGCCCGGGGAGCGGAAGTTCTTTTCCCCAGAATCTGATCAATGTCAACGGCACCCTCTTTTTCCAAGCGAATGACGGCACGAATGGATTTGAACTCTGGAAGAGCGACGGCACGTCCGGCGGCACAACGCAGTTGCCAGTGATCGGCCAGGGAACGACGTATCCAGGGATCAACAACGTCACGAATGTAAATGGCACTCTGTTCTTTTCGGCCAATGACCAAGGGTATTCCTACGACCACGAGCTTTGGAAAGCCAACACGACAACAGTGACGAAACTCATCGCTGGCGGAAACGACGGCAGTGATCCCGCAAACTTCGTGGATGTGAACGGCATCGCCTTTTTCACCGCCGACGATGGCACAAACGGCGTCGAACTCTTTATGAGCGACGGCGTCAATGCCCCCGTCCTCGTAAAAAACATCAACCCAGGTGCCGCGGATTCGAATCCCAGATATTTGACGAATGTGAATGGGACTCTCTTCTTCCAGGCGAACGACGGGTCGAATGGCCTGGAGCTTTGGAAAAGCGATGGAACGGCGGCGAACACGGTCCTGGTCCGAGACATCCGCGGGGGAGCGAACATCAGTTCGGGCGCCTCCCGGCTCACGAATGTGAACGGCACTCTGTTCTTTCGAGCCAACGACGGTGTCAACGGCACCGAACTCTGGAAGTCCGACGGGACGGCGGCGAACACCGTCCAAGTCCGGGATATTCGCACAGGGGCGGGAAGCAGCTCATTTCCAGACCAATTAACGAACGTCAACGGAACACTACTGTTCACCGCAAACAATGGCACCAATGGCCGGGAACTCTGGAAGACGGACGGCACCTCCGCCAACACGGTTTTAGTTCGAGATATCAACCCCGGCGGCGGGTATTCGTACGCCAGTAATCTGACGAACGTGAATGGCACGCTGTTTTTCACGGCTCACAGCGGAGACTACGACTACGAACTCTGGAAGAGCGATGGAACCGCCGCCAATACAGTCCTCGTCAAGAATATCAACCCAACAGGAAACAGCAGTGCCACGCAGTTCACCGACGTGAACGGAATCCTGTTCTTTCGGGCAACCGATGGCACCAACGGAATCGAGTTGTGGAAGAGCGATGGGACAGCGGCGAACACGGTGCAGGTCAGGGACATCGTCACAGGATCCGGGAGCGGATTCCCGGTCAACCTAACCAATGTGAATGGCACCCTGTTCTTTCGAGCGAACGATGGGGTCAATGGGGCCGAGCTTTGGAAAAGCGATGGAACGACCGCAAATACGGTTCAAGTCGCCGACATTCGATCTGGATCCCAGTCGGGCAATCCGGACCAGTTCGTCAATTCGAACGGCGTCCTTTACTTCACCGCTGACAACGGCGTGAATGGCTCCGAGCTGTGGCGAAGTACCGGCTCCTCGGCCTCACTCGCCGCGGACGTGGCTCCAGGAGCCCCAGGCTCTAGTCCCACAGAAGTCACAAGCGTCAATGATCGGATTTTTTTCCAGGCGGCTGTGGCAGGCATTGGGCGAGAACTCGTCGTCTTCGAATTTGTGGCTGTGCCGACAACGACCGCGGATTTGGCGGCAGGAGTCCTGACGGTCACGGACAGCGATGGAAACGATACGGACGACTCGCTGACGCTCAGCTACAACGCTGGCACCTATACTTTAACGGACACCACTGGCGCCCTGATCGACGCCTCGTCCATTCCCGGTTCCACCGGCAACGGAACATCGACCGTCACCTTCCCCGATACCGGGATCACGTCCCTCGTTTTCGACACAGGAGATGGCGACGACAGCCTGACAATCGACTTTGGAGGCGGAGGGAATCCGATTCCTACTGGGGGATTGACGTTCACAGCAGGCGGCCAGACCACCGGCGATTCACTCATCATTACAGGAAATCCGACCGCATTCGGGACCGCGACATTCGGCTTCACCAACAACAATGACGGCACCGTTGACCTCGATGGCAGCACCATCAACTACACCGGCCTGGAGCCAATCGATTTCTCTGGCAGCAGCGTTGATAATCTCGTCTTGAATTTCACGTCCGCGAAAGGGGAGATCATTACCCTGTCGGACGACGGAAATGCCGCGGACGGCATTTCCACAATCGACTCCACCGAGGGGGAATCGCTCGCATTCCCGACTCCGAATGTCTCACTGACCGTCAATACGGAAGCATCCGGCGGATCAGGGGCGGACCTGATCCATGTCGAAGGTCTCGACTCGACGTTTGACGCCAATCTGACAGTCCAGGCCGGGACTGATGATACATTGAACTTTCAAACGAATCCGACGGTTCTCAACGGCGGCTCGCTGCTGGCGAAAGCCAATGAGATCAGCGTGACGCAGAACGTGACAACCACGGGAAGCGGCTCCATCAGCCTCGCAACAACAGCCGGGATCACCGTAACCGGAGCGACGATTGCCGTTGCCAGCGGGGATCTGACCCTTTCCGCGAACCTTGCGGGAACCGCGACTGGCCCATTTGTCGGCATTCAGGTTGTCAACTCCACCATTCAAACCTCAGGAACCGGCAACATTTCCATCGTCGGTGCGGCTGGGGATGACGCGGCGTCCTCGAATCTCCATGGAGTTTCGCTTTCCGGTGGTTCCGTTGTTGAGTCCACCGTCGCGGGGGGCGGTTCAATCACGCTGACCGGCACGGGAGGAGATGGGGACGGCAGTAACCACGGTGTGTCGATTGCCGGGGCTGGGACGAAAGTCATGTCCGCGGAAGGAGCCATTGAAGTCATCGGAGCCGGCGGCAGCAACACCGGCAGTCAGAACTTCGGAGTTTCGATCAGTGGAGGCGCGGCCATCCAGTCGACCGGAAAGGGTATCAATGCGGCGACGATCAAAATCGATGGAACGGGTGGATCCGGAACCGACAGCAATGCTGGAACGTGGATCACTGACTCGGGAACCTCCATTGTTTCCATCAATGGCAATATGGAAATCACAGGAACCGGTGGCAATGGAACCGGCACAAACAATGGCGGCGTCATTCTGTCAAACGGCTCCGTCGTAGAATCGACGGGCACAGGAGCGAATGCCGCAAAGATTGCGGTCGGGGGGACCGGAGGTCCAGGGACGACGGGAAATATCGGAATTTTGGTCATGGATGCCGGGTCGAAGGTTGTGTCGATTGACGGCCCTATCGCCCTGACAGGACAGGGTGATGGCACGGCGGACCAGAATTCCGGAATTGAGATTCAAGGCGCGGTTGCTGCGACCGGTAGTGCGACGATCACCGTTCACGGAACCGCCGGCGCCGGCACAACTCAAAATGTCGGAGTCAGAGTTGGCGGGACCGGTGCCACGATCTCCTCCGCCGACGGGACAGTCTCCATCACGGGGATTGGAGCCGGGAGCGGTTCTGCGAACACAGGCATCGAAATTTTCTCAGGGGCCAGTCTGGAGTCGACAGGAATCGGAAACGTCACGATTTCCGGCACTGGTGGCGCTGGGACCGATGACAACCTCGGGGTTTCCATCACCGACGCGGGGACCAGTGTCTTGACGTCCTCCGGAACAATCTCGCTGACTGGACAAGGAGCCGGTTCCGGGACCGGAAACGAGGATTTGGCTCTGTTGTTCGGGGCAACCCTTGGGGGAGCCACGACTTCGGGAGCGATCACCATCAACGCCGACTCGGCAACCTTCGCGGCCGGAACGTCCATTCAGTCGTCTGGAGATCTGGCGGTCTTCGCGAGGACCAAAGGAACGACCATCGGACTCGGAGGCGGAGCGGGTAGCCTCAACCTGGATGACACCGAACTGGGAATTCTCGCCGATGGATTCAGTTCGATCACGATCGGGGCGATGGGAAGCCTGGGTTCCGTCAATGTTGAGACCGCGACATTCCAGGATGCGTTGACGATCAACGGAGGTACAATCCATGTCGATGGCCTCACCGCAGTTGGCAGCCCGATCACACTCAATGGCACCAGCGTGGCCACGCCCGCCGGCGTCGCGGCCAACAGCATCACCGGAACACTAATCACGATCAACGCCCCAGTGGCTCCTGGGGGTTCGCCTGGACAACTTGTCTCGGTCGGGGATCTCACATTCGGCACGGGAAGCCTCTTCGGGTTAGAGATCGACGGGATAACCCCCGGCGATGGCTTTGACCAGATCATCGTCACGGGAGCCGTGACGCTGACAGGAGCCGGACTGGAATCGGCGCGGAGCGTCACACCGGCCGTCGGAACGGAATTGGTCATCATCGACAATGATGGGGTCGATCCCGTTGTCGGAACCTTCAACGGACTTCCGGAAGGCGCCAAACTGACGATCAACAAGCAAGCTTTCGAAATCACCTATGTGGGCGGTGACGGGAACGATGTTGCCCTGATTGCGAAGAACGACGGCAATCCCCATCCCAATGACATCCTCCTCTTCGACGAGACGGCCCTGCGATTTAAGCTGGCCATCAACGATGGCGCAGGCCAGTTTGACTGGTTCCAAACCAATGCGCTCCCCGTGAACATCAATGGCTATGACAGTTTCGTCGGAGACTTTGACGGAGACGGCGATCTCGATGGCGTTGTTCGCAATCGCGACAACAACAACGTCAATCTCTACACCAACGATGGGACGGGGAGTCTCTCGGGCCCCCTTCTCAAGGGAACAATGGGGACGGCGGGAACCGCCAAGCACTTCCAGGTTGGCGATTATGATGGCAACGGCCGAGATGAAATCCTTTGGCTTTATACCGATGGCAAATTCGCCGGCTCGGTTTTCGTTCGTGATGTGACAACGGGGACATTTTACCTGTTCACAGCGAATCCCAGCTACGACTTCTTCATCACCGGCGATGTCAACGGGGATGGATTCGATGACCTGGTGGGTTTGTATGACAGCATCGATAACACAAGGACGAACATCATTCCGTTCTACTCGATTCTCTCCAACAACCCGCTGCTGCCCCGCCGGCTCAGCCCGATCCCGACGGCTGGCGGAGGGCCAACCCTGGGAGCTTTCGGAAAGAGTATCGTCACCGACGGACTCTCGGGGTTCCGAGCCGCGGATCTGAATGGAGACGGATTCGACGACATCGTCGCCGTCACCACAATGGGAGCCACGCCTGGTCAGGTTCTGACCGCAACGGCCACGGGCAAGACTGCCGGAGATGCCATGATCTTTGGAACCGCACACCGGTTTATCGCATCCAATCGTGCTCCGATCTTCGCCCCCATGAACTTCCCAGACCCGATCCTTGTTGGCCAATTCAACAGCGACTTCCGCGCCGATCTCTTTTCACCGGATTCTTCCGGCGGACTGTTCGTCAGTTTGGCAACCGTCAACCCAGCCTTTCTGAATCCCGTCGTCTTGAATGATCCGGCCGTTGCCTTTGGCAACGGAATCGCCGGACTCGACTATATCGTCGGAGACTTCAACGGGGATGGCTTCGATGATGTTGTTGCTTTCGGAGCGAATGCAACGGTCTATCAATCGAATGGGACCAGTGCATTCGGCATGGGCCTGGACTTCGGGCCGATCATCGGAGGCGGCGTGGGACAGGTTGGGGCGATCCAGGCGAGATGACGTCGTCATTTGCCATCCCGGAATTGGGCAGGCGGACTGACAGAGGCCAACTGGGAACGCTGTTTCGAGAATGCGAGCGTTTTATCAAGAAGGCCGTTGCCTGGCTCCCTGCCCCGGGCGCGTCTGTGTCGTGACCGCTGGCACTGGAATCCCGGTTGATCGATTGCGAGTCCGGCTGCGACGGCGGGCGATCGTCTCGTCACTCTCTCGATTTCTGGTAAACCTCGACCAGCCGTTCGAGGCGACGACGTTCCGTGTCGATTTGCGCGGGCTCCAGAGTTTCGATGCCGAAGGGAAGATCTTCGACCGCGGTTCCCATCAGGTACAGCGCGACAAGCCACTCACGTCGATCGCCTGACGAGTTCAGCAACGTGTGTGGGGAATCCTGAATCATCGAGTGAATCCGCGGCGCCGCGTCGATGGCCTCGGGTCCCAGGCGTTTGAATGCCTCACAGATACCGCGCAGCACGCGCCAACGGCCGTGCCACGGCTGCTCCAGAGACTCATCCAGCAACGCGAGTAAATCTGGTATGGCCGGCCGCCCCTGGTCGGCCATGCGTTCGACAAACGCGGCGGCTTCATGGGTTGAGAGGGCTTCGTCCCAAATGGCCCGTTCGTCGTCGGTTGGCTCGGCGAAGGTCCCATCCGGCAACCCAATCAATGAGTCCACATACCAGTTCTTTGACTCGGGGTCAGCGGCGGTGAAATACCGCCTCGCCAAACCTGACCTCAGAGGAGTGAGATCCAACCGACTCGGAAACGCTTGACGCAGCGATTCGGATGGATCCGCGATGCGTTCATCCATAAGGATCTTCGCGATCGTGTCGAGGTGCTCCGGATCGGCGTTGTACTGAAATTGGGAAATCCACATGGGGCCCAACATCAACTCGGCGTCCGTGGCCTGGGGATTCGCGAGACTGGACAGCAAACGGCCTTCAAGAGCCTCGATGACATTCGGTCGTGGAACCGGAAGGGCGATCTCGACAGATCGCAGCAGTTCCAACACTGGGTCCAAGCTGTAGTACTTCTGTTGATTCGAAACAATGTCCCCGCCCACATAGAATTTGGCGTTGCGGAAACTGTTGAGGAAATCTCCGCAATCGAAGCCGTAGTAGAAGAAACGAGCCGGAACGAAGTGTTTGACCAAGGAGGTCCGCACGCGGACTCTCCCTGTTTTGTCCTGGACTTCCAGCCGCTCGAACTGTGGTTGACCTTCCTCGCGAGATTTTACGAATGAAATCGTCCAGTCGCATTCAGCCGAGGGGAGGGGCTCGTCTTTTCGAAACTCTTCGCCTTCAGCGATTCGAAGAGCCCAATCCGCGAGGATTTCCCGCTCTGCCTGCCGTCTCGCTTCGAATCTCAGGTTCTTCCGGTCCGCGCCGAGCTTGGCGAATGTCTCAAAAATGTCCTGCGGTTGATCGGGCACAACCAGTTCGCCGGGGGTATCGGCTCCTTTTCGGAATGTCGCAGCTCCTGTTGCTGTTCTCCGCGTGACACTCGTGACTCCAGGCGCATCGAGCAGCGCGACGCAGAGAGAGTCACAGGTCACCTCATCCCGTTCTGGCCACCTGGACTGTGGCCATTCGATCAGGACGTCACCCGTCAGGCGAACTTGTTCGACAGGCAGGACATCGGGCAAGGCGGCTTCCACAAATTTTTGCTGTTCGGCCGTCCGCCAGGGCTGCATCAACAGCGCACTCATCCCCAATGACGCAAAGAACGCCAGGAATGCCGCGCCAATCCCGAGTTGTCTTGGGAGAGCCAGGCTGATGATCCAAGTGGCCAGCAGATAGACAAAAACCGTCGGTGTCACTGTCAGAATGAGGCCCGGGATAACTAGAAAGACGTAGCCGATGATCACCAGTCCTGGTAGGGCCATGATGACGGCTGTGAGCAATCCCAAAGGAATGATGATCCGCAACATAAGTTTGTCCCTGGATGCCGTCCCGGCGAGACTTCATTTCCATCAGGGGGAATGGCCGCCGGACGGGTGGCTCGGAGGAACAAAAGTCTATTTCACGATCCACTGAGACGAGGCGGGAATATCGCCCTCGCACAGCAAGGCTGGGTGCGTCCTACACGGGTTCTGCCGGTCAAAGCGACAGAAAACCGCTTGGCGGCTCTCACTCGCAACTCTTGATGGGTTATCGCCCTCTCGGCAGCAACTGCTGCAACTACGGGGGCAGGTTTGCGGCGGGCCAGTAGTGCGGACTGGCGTTTGCCGTTGCCTAAAGATGTTTTCCGATTGCCTATTTCACGGCCTCCACCAGCAACACCAAACGAAAACCGAAGTCGTGGTAACGGTGCGTCGGATGATAGGCGTGGCGAAGCGACGAACGACAGAAGGACGGACCGTCGCAGGCAGACTCGCATTCCGCTTCCATTGGCAACCGGTAACCGGTCCCTGTCTTGGAAATAGAGTGGAAACGGTGGACGAACCTGTGTGATTGATTCGCGGACGGAAGCGTTCACATTCCTGCGGGATGAGTTTCTCGGGGCAAGTCTCTGGCCCAGCCAGAAAATCCTCAAGAAGGTGACACAGACCCTGAAGCGTAAGACACGCCGAGTGGATGGTCGCTCACTGGACGGCATCATCCTGGATGCGAGCCAAACTCTTCGAGGCTGGCTCCACGATTTTCAGCACAGCACCCGCAAAGGACATGACAAAGACCTTGATGGCTGGCTGCGCATGCATCTGCGGAGCCTGATTCGCAAACGTCAAGGGGGCCACGGCGAGACCCGTGGTTTCCATGCCAACTTCACCTGGCCCAACCGCTTTTTCACCGATCACGGGCTGTTTCGTCTCACAACCGCCCACGCCTTGGCCTGTCAATCCTCACGACGGTATCACCATCAACCGGAGAGGGGCACCGCCAGAAAGGTGGTCGGTGCAGGCAAACCGCACGCACAGTTCGAAGGGAGGAGGAGCCGAATCCATTTGGCCCTACCTCACTCATCCCCATTGGCGTCCATTGTCGATTGAGAACCTCCCTACAGGACTTTCGCTGAGGGAATCGCTTCTTGTGCCTGTGGCACCCACCCGATTCTCGGGCGGGCCACCCTGCCGTGTCGAGTTCACAATGGATACCGTTTGGACATTCGCACGGCTCACGGAGCCGTGGCACC
>JAGQQQ010000971.1 GCA_020426125.1 Planctomycetaceae bacterium | reverse complement strand
GTGGCACAAAATGTCAATGGCGGAATCAAGATGTAATTGGGGAGAAAGCGATGCAGGAAAAACGTGAGGAGCCATTGGTCGGCTCGATACAAGCCCAAAAAGCGGTTGTCGCGGAAGTGGCACACATCTATGGTTATTCCAATTGGGACTACGCCGAAAAAGACATTGCCGTTAAAATAGTCAAAGAACTGGAAAATCGACGGGCGCTTTATAACGACTATGAGCTGGAGGTGCCCGCTTCGGTAGTTCGTTCAGTATTGGAGATGCGGAAATTCTTTCATGAATTGTTATTCAACATCCGAGAGGATGGAGGATTGTCCAATCATCTTCGGTCCATGCGAGCGGCATGTCGAAAGTTCTTAGACACTGCAGGTGATGGCTCGAACGGACTGATCATTCAAGATAGTTTTGAGGGCGGGCCAAGGAGCTGGACGTTTTTTACAGCCCTCGGAGAGCTTCGGTCAGCGATCGGCGTCAGCCTCGCACTTATCATGGCTGCATACAGAGTTTCCTGTGAGCCTGAATTGGCGCAGATTCTTCCAGCTGATCCGAAGCACGATCAGGCTGAATCCGAAGACTTGGTGTGATCAAGTCCCGGTTAAGGCCTCGTGTTTTCATGACCGACCGAGTGTATCCGTTCTATGGGAGACTACGTGATCAATGCTGTGAAGCGATCAGATTCGCTTTCTGAAGCTCCTCTCAAACTGACATATTGTCGGAAAAGATCCTCAATAGCGGACATGTTTGAGGCGGCGGTTGAGAAGTAAATGGATCAACAGCTCTGATCGAGGGTGGACGGCCTTGGAAGTGTGGTGCGTTTTTTGCAGCTCGGAAACACCGCACTCGCGGTTTCCGTAGATTCATCAAACCTCTCGCTTTAAGCGATCAGTGACGTTTCCTAACCGCGTCGGTCGATACATCACCCGCCGTTCTCCATCGACCGTTTCCCAGACTTCGGTCGTGAGCAGTGTTGAAGACTGGTCGAGGTTCTTCGCCGAGAGCAATCGGCAGGCCGGTGCGATCATGTGGCCGGAAAGAACTTCTCGAAGCGTTGCAATTCGCTTCGAGGTCGGGAAGACCCAGATCACGTAGCATCTGGTCGTTGCCAGATCGGGCCAATAGCGGTGAAAGGCCCGGTCGTTGAACAGACGTACGTAGCCGTCCGTCTTGGACGCTTTGCGGAGTTGCTTTTTGCCTTCCGTCGAAAGATCGACTTCCCAGAACAGGGCCAGTTCTGTTTGGCCAATTCGGAACCGGCACGCGATATCGGGGAGGCAGGTGAGTCCGCCGTCGAATTCGTGATAGAGGAGTCGCCGCTGATTCGGGGGGACTTTGCGGGGCGCGCCGGCCCAGGGATCCTGTTCCATGACCCAGTTCGGGCGTGCGAGGCTGACGGCGTCGCATCCGAGGTCAAAAGCACGCATCACGCGGACAATTTCGCGTCGATGCAGAAACGTGGCTGGGGTGGGATGGCTTCGCAGCACGCGCTGGGGACGTTGGCCAGTTTGAGATTCCACAAGGCTCGCTCCCGTTTCCGTGAGGGAATGGAGCGAGGGGATTCGACCGCCATTTTGAGTGTTCTGATCATCCGCGAACCAGACCGCCAGTTTCGTGGCTCGAGTCACGCCGGCCCCCACAAGCAATCTCAGCCGCTTCTGAACAGAGTTCCGTTTCAACCCCGGGTAGAAATCGTGAGCATCTTCCGTCGTCAACAGTCCATATCGTCCCAGCGCACTGAGAAACTCCAAGTCGCGATGATCGAGTCGAATACCGGCGGTTGTTGACATGGGACTTCTCACAAAGTGACTCGAGGATCGGCATCGTCATCCGTTGGATGGATCAGTAAGGGCGGAGCGGACTGGGGGATCGACTCAGAGAGCGAAATCCGTTTCGCGTCCGGCCGCTGGGACAATTGGCCGAGTTCCGCCGTGAGCTGTTCAAGAAACCGTTGACGCTCCGTCAGAATCTGTTCCGGTGAAGCGAACTCAGGACGTTGAACGAGTTGTTGCCGCCATTCAATTAACTTACGAGCCGCAAATTTTGGCGCATGGGCATAGGGATCGTTTGCCTTTGGTGTCAGAACTTCCCAGACCCCTTTTCCGTCAATCATCAGAACCGCTTCCCCGGTGTTCAGGTTCTTGAGTTTGGCCGCCGCCGCCCATTCGATTTCTTCTTTGGTATGAAACTGGAGCGACGTCACCACATTGCGAGTGACAATTTGGGGAATCAGTGTTTGTTTGAACGTCAGATTCGTCGTCCGAGTCGAGGTGTTTTGCCGAGCATGGGCTTGGCTTTTGGAGAGGGAACTACTCCTACCGGTCGTTTCGCCTTTCGATCGAGTTTGCGTCTGCCGATCCGCCTCGCTGACGGCATTGGCCAGGCTGTCCGTCACCGATGTCGAATTTCCACTCTGATGTGTTGTCCCATCCGTAACGGTTTGCCCCGACATTTCTGACGTCCCTTCCCCTCGGTCCATCAGTTCGACGACTTCATGCCCGACGGTGAACTGTTGGGGAGTCGTCTGGACGTGCTTAATGCGAGCTTCGCCGTGCGCCGCCAATGCCACCAGCTTTCCGAAGAATTCGACATCGACGTTATGGCGAAAAAGAATTTTCACGCGACACATGTCGATGATGGTTTGCAGGAATTCGTTCTCCGTACGCCCGGGAAATCTTGCGCCCCCCTGATGGAGAAACACGAACGAATTCTTGTACTTTCGAATTTCCGTGCAGAGCCGTTCCAGCAACGGGCCGCACGATTCATTGAACACGGGAAGTTCGTCGATGATCGTGAGCCAGCGCCGCCGCTTCGCCTCGGGTGTCGACAACACCACCGCGAGAAACTGATTGAGAATCACATTGCAGATCAGCCGCTGGACCTCTTCACTCAGGATTTCACCGCGATCCAAGTCGATGATCAGCGACGTCCCTCGCTGATAGATTTGTTGGAAGTCCATCGTTTGGTGTCGTCGGGACAGGAGTAACTCGGCGGCGGGGTGCTCGAGAATGTTCGCGATGCGGTTCCGCGCGGATCCGACTTCGGCTTCCAGTTCAGAAACTCTCAATCCAGGAAGAGCTTCAAGCTGCTGCCGCGACATGGCATCGGGAGCCAACTGAACAAGCTGCTGGTAGACGGGGTGATGGGGATCGATGAGCATGAGTGCATCGGCCAACGTGAGACCGGCATTCCACAACATCCACAGCCAGCGCGTGATCCACTTCCTCATGACCGGCCGGTGCGCAAATCCGGAGCCGCCTTCACCCACGGCGGACAGAATGATGTTGGCGGTCAGTTCCACCTGAATGCGGCCACGAGCCAGCCGTTCATAGTTGGACAGCTGATCTTCAAAGGGATCATGCCAGAGGGGATTAATGGCCGCGAGATGATGGGGATCGGCGACTCGCCAATAGACGATGTTTTGCCGCAACCGTGGGGGAAGCGTCAGACACATCTTCCAGACTTTGCGGGCAGAGGTCCCATGGGGATCGATGTGGATAAAGGGAATCCCCATCTCGGCCGCTTCATGGATGGCCCATTCGGAGAAGTTACTCTTCCCCGATCCACTCACCCCACTCACGTCGACTCCCGCGCCCAGATTCGTGTCCGTGAGCACGCTTCGAATGATTCGTCGAAACTGCTGTTGCGAGAGTCTCGCGAGATCGATTGGTTTCTGTGGCCGCGACGCCGCCATGAGAGACACCCCTCAAAAGAAGAAAGCGGGAGACGGCTGAGCGTGCTCCCGCATCTGAAGAACCGAACTCATCGGGACTCATGTCCGAACAACGCCTGTTGAAATCTCTGCTCTTCTGCTTCAAGCAATTGCTGGCGGACATCTTCGCTGAGCGTGCTCAGCGAGCGAATGACCTGCATTCGCCGATCATGTTCCTGCTGAGCTTGCGTCAGACGATTCTGAAACTCCTGGGCTGCCGATTCGGGAGAATCGGCACGCCGCTGGGTGGCCGAGCGATCAACTTCCTGCCGAATGTAGTCTGCCTCGAACGGCTCCATGCCGAGAGCGACGACCAGGTCTTCGAGCGACTCCGCGACCACATTCGCCTCCGCCCCACGAGAAAGGCAGTGTCGGTAATGCTGAATGAGCTGGGGGCGGAGCCGCGCGAATTGCCGACGGCGAAATTCCACGGGGACATCGCTTGCCCGACGAACCGCCTCAGCGGCTCGACGGAAGTCTGGATTGGGCGTCTGATGCAAGTTCAGAATCGCAAGTTGCATCTCACGATTGTGCATCCGCATACTCTGCGCTCGCTGGATCTGACGGTGCCGATCCCGCTCCGCGTCCAGCCGTGCCTGACCGGTCCACGCTCGCATGTGCGGCCCATATCGAAAGAGTCGACCGCGAATCTCCCAGTAGAGGTTGGCCAGAATCCGGTAGGTCGCCCAGACCATTCCCATCAGCAGCAATAAGGCCACGAAGGCTTCCATGGAATCGGTCCTTTCAAATCGTGACGGGATCGGATGATGAATCCGCGTCAAGTGACTGACCCGGAACAATGCGACGCCATCCGTCACCAACCGGAACAAACTGATGCTCCCGGTACTGCCGGCAATCTTCGCAGGGAAGCTGGCCATCGTCGGGATCCGAGATCGCAATCGTATTCCAGGCAAAGAACGCGGGATTCGAGTCAGCAATTCCCAAATGGGCTTGAATGGGATTTCGACCTCCCACGCGAAAATCCGGACTTAGCGACATCTGGAGGAACTGCCGGTCTCCCAACTCGGGAATGAGCGTACCGAACCGATTATCCGCTCCTTGCGTGAGCAAGCCGACAATGATCTGTCCGGCGATGGCATCGACAAACCGCATGCTGAGAATGTCGGCCCCCTCGCTGGGAGGATCCAACGATTCCCCGGCCTGAGCCGCAGCCGTGTGAGCCGCATAGCGGCTGGGGCACAGGCAGCGATAGCAGCAATCGAGCCGAGACGGATCGATCCACACCACTTCGCCACCCAGTCCGGCTTGATATAAGCCGATAAAGACCGCAGGGACNTTTAACATTAGCGCCAAACGATTGACATACGCCTGGCATTGATGGCTGTCGGTCGCCGCGATGAAGAGGTTGATCCCTTGAAACATGGCGGCGCTTTCCTCGTCGGACAGCCCGGTACAGTCACTCGGAATGACGCGGACGTCGGCGTTCGGCGACAACTCCAGAATCTTCGCTCGTACCGCGTTGACCTTAAATTCCCCAATATCGCTGGGGTCGTGCCCCTGGCGGGACATGTTCTCCACTCCGACGCGGTCGGGATCGATGAGCAGCCAGTTCTGGACGCCGCAGCGGACGAGATCCAAGATCAGTCCGATGGACGCTCCGGCTCCAAAGATCGCGACGTTGGCAGACTGCATGCTCGCGACATCGATCGCCGATTGAATACGTTGAAAGTTCATCACGAAACTCCTCGGTGGGTTGGTTAAAAACTGAGCTGGGACTACACGACCACCAGCTCAACAGGACGGATGCGGCGGACATCGCTGGTGTCCACGACGTAGGGATAGAGTTCCCCGTTGGCAACGATGGGAAACAGAAAGTGGCGACTGCCACGATTCTTGGGGTTCGAAAAGATCTGATCGAGATAGCGGAGATCACCGCCGCTGGGATGCGACAGCCCCCCGGGGTGGGAATGGATCATACCCACCATCGACAGCTTTCCCGGCTGGATCCGCTGAATGAACCGATTCAGCGTCCGGACATCGAGCGTAAAGGACGCGTATGTGGCCACTCCGTCAACGTCCTTGAAGTAGCCGATGACCAGTTGCTGGTAGTCTTCCGGCCCAAACAGGATCCCTCCTTGCTCCCGCCTGAACGGGGGACGTGCGAGATCGTCGAGAATCTGCTCCAGTGCCGGCTTCGTGATCAGCATCTTGAAATCGGGATCGTCGGATTGAAGGCCGGCTTCTTCGGGCTCACCTTGAGCCTCGAACTCATCGACGGAGTCCCGATCGGGGCAACGAGTCTCTTTCTTTTGCGGGGCATCGTCTGGACAGACGCTCGGATATAAGGGGTTAGTCCGCGCCACAGGGGCACGTGGATTTCGGAGTTCGGAAGTTTGGACATCGCGAATCATGTTGTTGGTCCCAATTTGATGAGGTGAAAAAGATCTGAAACGATAATTCGTGGGTTCGTCAGGTCATGGGCGGAGAAAACGCCGCCGCCTCGATTGAGACGGCGGCCAAGCGTCGGTGCTAATGAAGAGTTCCGGAGGGAAGCTCTTCGACACCTTTCAGGACGTCAGCCATGGTGGCTCTCCTTAATGAAAGTGGCTCCGCTCTGTTGGACATCGCCGAGAATGGGTTGAGCGGAAAACTCCATCGGCGATACACGAAAACGCGAGCGGCTAGCGCATTTGGCCGGTGCGGGTGTAATTCGAATACGATTCCATCCAGTGCCCAGCGATGGTCTTCGCAGCGTCAAGCGATCGCGGCTCTCGCCCGGACGCAATACAGATTTGCCCGTTGCCGAAGAGATGCGTATAGGACGCGCTGCGGCCATAGGGATCGGCGGGGTGCTGTCGGGCGTAGATTTTGTAAGTTCCGTTCCATTGCCGCACGTAGTCGATAATAAACCCATCAACGCCGTTTACGCGGTATTCCTTGCGAACACTCATAGGGGGCCTTTCTGTCTGATGGTGTGAGAGTTCCAGTTGCCACACTCAGCGCGCACGCCGAGCGCAGAAGAACGATAAAAAGACTTTCTCCCGGCGAAGCGTTCGCCT
>JAGQQQ010000970.1 GCA_020426125.1 Planctomycetaceae bacterium | reverse complement strand
TCGAGAGATTCCCGCTGCATCTGGTCGCTGACCCCATCGGGATTTGAAAGATAAAGGACCGGATCGCCGCTGGTTCGAAACTGGACCCCCTGATAGACCGTGGGGAGGAAGCCACTTCCCCAGTTCGAGTTTCCTCCACTGGGGCCTTTCTTGCCCGTACTGAAGACGACAAAGCCGGGGAGGTCTCGAGTCTCGCTGCCGAGGCCATAAAGCGTCCAAGCCCCGAGACTTGGCTTCCCAAACTGCTGGGAGCCGGTACTCATCATGATCTGGCCAGGAGCATGATTAAAGGCGTCAGTCACCATCGATTTGACAATGGCGATGTCGTCCACGACGTTGGCGAGGTGTGGCAGGAGTTCGGAGAGTTCCGCTCCACACTGGCCATGTCGGGCGAATGGGAACTTCGGTCCCAGGAATCGGGAGTTGGGATTAATGAAAGCGGCCCGATAACCCTCAAGGAGTTCCGCGGGGGGCAATTGGCCATCGTATTTGGTCAACTCCGGTTTGTTGTCGAACAGTTCCAGATGGCTCGGCGCTCCCGCCATAAACAGAAAGATGACATTTTTGGCCTTGCCGGGAAAATGCCCGTCTTTGGCTGCGAGGGGATCCGAATTCCCCGCCGCGCAGGCACCGTTTCGCTCGGCGAGAAGTTGTTGAGCGGCGATGGCCCCCAGACCGACTCCGCATTGCTGGAGAAACCAACGTCTGGCGAAAGGAGACGCAATGGTCGTCATCGGTTATTCCTTGGAAATCGTTTCATCGAGATTGAGCAGAACGCGGGCGACCGTCACCCAAGCGGCCGCTTCTTGAGGAGTGACTCCCGGGGGGAGTTCGTCAGAGGGAGCAATCTTCGGCGGGGATTCCGCGGCCAAAAACTGTTCGCGCTGAGAATGAAGCAATCGTTTGAGCAAGGTCATTTCGTGTTCATCGGCAGGCCGCGACAGGCACCGCAGGCAGGCGGCATTCAGCTTATCAGAGTCGCTGGTACCTCCGTCTCGAAGGATCTGCACAGCCAATGACTGGGCGCACTCCACGAACAGTGGCTCATTCAATGTGGTCAGCGCCTGGAGAGGTGTGTTCGAACGGGGCCGCCGCACGCAGGCAAAGTCTCCATTGGGTGAGTCAAAATTCTGGAGCGCCGGATACGGAACTGAACGAAAACGGAACGTATACATTCCCCGACGATATCGGGATGGCCCGTCATTTCCGACCCAATGCTTTGGCCCGTAGCTGGCGGGGGGAACGAATAGGAATTCCGGTGCCGGGGGATACACGCTCGGCCCCCCGACATCCCGTTGCAAGAGCCCACTGGCAGCCAGCGCGACATCCCGAACCAGTTCGGCGTCAAGACGCAGTCGTGGACCGCGTGCGAGGAGTCGATTATACGGGTCTGCGGTCAGCATTTGAGGACTCACGTTCGACGACTGCCCGTACACATCGGACAGGCAGATCAGCCGGTGTAAATGCTTGAGGCTCCAGCGGTTTTCCATCAGTTCCACGGCGAGCCAATCCAGAAGTTCCGGGTGCGACGGAAGTTCCCCCTGGGTCCCCAAATCTTCACTGGTTTCGACAAAGCCAGTCCCAAAATAGCCCTGCCAGATGCGATTCACGATCGATCGCGCCACCGTGGGAGAACGGCGATCCGCCAGCCATCTTGCAAAATCCAACCGGTTGGGTGAGCCTGCGGAGGATTTGAGCGGGGGCATCCAATCCGGGACGCCGGGTGTGACCCGTTCCTTTGGCTGGAGGAAGTCCCCCCGCTCCAGGCGATGCGTAGGGCGAGGTTCCTTTCGCTCTTGAGCCACCAGTTGAGAAGTCCCTTTGGGATGCTGCCGCCAGAGCCCCTCGATCCGATCATTCGATTCCTGGAAGGCATCAACCGTCTGCCGCCAGGCTGAGAAGGCCACCGATCTCTCATCGTTGGTCCGCTGCGCCGCAGGCTTCGCGGCGATGTCCCGAACTTCGCCGTAAATTGGATCGGCAACCGGCTGGGGGGCATCCGTCACGGAAAACCGGAATCGACCTAGATTGTTGTTCTGATTGTCGTCGCTGTTCCAGCCTCCAT
>JAGQQQ010000969.1 GCA_020426125.1 Planctomycetaceae bacterium | reverse complement strand
AGAGAAAGCTCCGACGAGTCGGAGCACTCCCAAGGGGACCTCCGCAGAATTCGGTCGGTTTTTGACAAGTCGACTTCTTCGCGAAACGTAGAGAATTCCAATTGAAAGAACTCAGGACGACGGACAGGATTCCGATGCCATTTGAGATTCATCCCCAACTCCTCGCAGACTGTCATGTGCTCGGTCGGGTGGGATCGTGCCACATTCTCTTGAACGGTCATGCGGCAGTTCCCTGGATGATTGTGGTCCCGGAAACTAAGACCACGGACTACCTCGATCTACCTGCTGCGGAACGGGAAACCGTGGGGGAGATTTGTGCGGCCGTGGCGAGGTTTATTAAGTCACATTGGCAACTGGAAAAGACCAACTTCGCCGGGTTGGGGAATGTCGTCCCCCAGTTACATCTGCACGTGATCGGACGAAAACCGACGGACCCCTGCTGGCCGGGGCCTATTTGGGGCTTTCTTCCTGCAAAAACGCCCTATACTGAACAAGAAGTCACGGACATCGTCGCTGGACTTCAGACGGACCTGCCTGGATTTCAGACCGACTGATGTTTGTGGTTCGCCCCGATTCAGTCCCCTTCAACACGTTGCCCCGCGAACAAGGAGAGCCCGTTGGCCGAGTGGAACCCGATTTTGAATCAACTCTCGTCGCTCTCGACGTTCATCATCGGCGCTGCGTGTTGCGTGCATCTATTTCTGTTTTTCGTGCTCTGGCTCTGGTCGAAACGGGACGAACGGTCCATCGCGTCGACCCTGTTTGACTTCACGAAAGGACTCAAACATCACAGCCTGTTGGGCGGAAACGTCCACATGTCCGATCAGATCGAAGCGTTTATCGCGGACGTGAACGATGTCCTCGATGATCCAGGACGTCGAGACGACCGCAAGGCCCTTCTGGATCGGATCCGGATTCTCGACGAGCGGCGGCGGTTTCTGCATTCGATCTCGTTCGAGACGATTTACAACATGGCCCGGACCATGATCGAGGCCTATCCGCTCGCGGGCGTTTTGGGAACCATTCTGGCGATTGGAGCGGCTCTGCAAATGGACAGCGCCGCGACCGGCGGGGGAGCGACGTCGGTCGGACTGATTCTCGGCCGATTTGGGGATGCCATCTGGTCAACGGCAGCGGGCCTGTTGGCCGCGATGTTGCTGATGTTCCTCAACAGTTGTCTGGAGCCCCCCTTTGGTCGGCTGGCGGAGAGCCGTCGGCATGTCCGCGACATGGTGGCACGGGTCAAACGGGAACTGGCGGTCTCCACCAGTTCTGATGAGGAGGACGAATGATCGCCTCCAAGAAACTGACGTTGCAGTTGACGCCGTTGCTCGATCTGCTGCTGATTGTGATCTTCGCCCAGTACATGGAAGTTCGCGAGCAGCAGGTGAGCGTTGCCAGTCAGACGGAATCGGCCGTCGTAGAGCGAGACGCGGCCCTCGCCGAACTGATGGCTCTCCAGGAACGGGCCGTCAAACTCCAGCAGGCGAAGGAGTTCGCCGAGGCCCAGTCTCGAATGGCCCAAAGTGCTCTGAACATGCAGAAAGATCAGATCGAGGAACTCAATTTTCAAATTGATCGGACATTGAATCAAGCCCGAGTTCTGGGCGAGCTCGTCGTCTCAATGTTCAATATTCCACCCGAGGAGGTCGATCGGATTCTCGCTGAGACAAAGCCCGCAGGCGGGGCGGCGGTCTCTGCGGATGTCGAAAAAATCCGGTCACAAATTCAGGAGTTCTCTTCCGAGAGTGCTGGCGAGATGATCCGCCACCTGTTGTCCTATGAACAAATCCGGAAGCGTGTCGATGTCTGGGAACTGCACCTCGCGGCGGGAACGCAATGGACCATCAGCAATGGCGAACGAACCCACACCTTCTCGGTGCCGTTTGATCAGAACGAAGACTTCGATGCGAATCGGTTTCTAGCGGAGGTGTTCGCGTGGTACCGTTCGCTCCCCCAACCCAAGAGCCGGGTCATTCTGTTGGTCACGTATGACCGTTCGACACGGTCTTACCTCATCCGTGAAGCTCGCGAGGCGATCCCCGAGTTGCTCGAACGGATGGAGAAAGACAGTTCGGGGCGAAGCAACTTTGAATTCACCGAACTCGGATTTCGGTTAGACTGAACATTGCCGGGCGAATCCGCCTGAAACTTGGAGAAGACCATGAAAGCGAGAACGGGAGTCGGCGTTGCCGCCGTGGTGGGGTTGGCCTTTTTATTGAGTCGCCTCTTTCTCGGGCTCGGTCCCGGGGGAGGGAGTAGCGTCGGAACGGGTTCCCCAGCGGCATCCCCGTCCCAAAATGAAGATCCGGCGGAGGTCGTGAAGAATGTCTCCGTGAGTACGAATCTGCCGTCTGGTTCGGGAACGGTCGACCCGGCCGATGCTCCGGGATCGGAACCGGAGATGGTCACGGTTGTCATCCATCGCGATGCGTTCCGTCTCACCCAAGGTCCGGACGACTACCAATCTGGACTCGACGTTGGTCTGGACACCATCGTCAAGCGAGCCAAGTCCGCTTCCGGCAATGACGACGGCGTCCGCATTCGCATCCTCTTGGAAAAGAGTGCCCAGGAAGGCGCACGCCAGGAGCTTTACACAGCACTGGAGGAAGCCGGAATCAAGTCCGAGCAGATCCAAGAGATCTCAGGGTTTGTGAATTAAACTCTCTTCCTGTGTTTGAGAGAGTTTGTGGGTCAGCCGAAGACCTTGCGATAGGTTTCGATGGTCTTTTGCGCCGCTTGATCGGGATCGGGCCAGGGGAACGCTTCGGCCGAGGCGTAACCGTTGTAGCCAATCTCTTTGAGAGCGACAGCGATCGGAGTGTAGTCCATGTGTCCGCAACCGGCGGGGCGGCGATTAGAGTCAACGAAGTGGACATGCCCGATATGTCCTCCCCCGTCACGAAGCCCCTGGGCGATGGACGTTTCTTCGATATTCATATGAAACAGGTCAGCGAGAAGCACGACATGGGGGATCTCGTGGTTCTCAATCAGGCGGACGCCGTCGGCCATCGTATTACAGAGGTTCGTCTCATATCGGTTCAGCGGCTCGTAGACCAACGGGGTCCCAGCCTGCTTCGCGGCCTCTCCTAAACTGGAGAGTTGATCGGCCAGAAGCTGAAGCGTGGCTTCTTTTCCGACGTCGGGTGTCCAACGTCCCTGCATCGATCCGATGATCGCCGGCGTTCCAAACTCGCCACCAAAGTTGATCATTGAGACGACGAAGTCGTGCGCCCGTTGTCGGACCTCCGCATCCGGTGAGGTGAGGCTCAGTTGGTGAATGACCATTCCCGCGCCCGTGCCGACGGCTGCGATCTTGAGTCCCGTTTCTTGGCAAAGGCTCTTAATCGTGGAGACATCCATCGCATCTGGGCC
>JAGQQQ010000047.1 GCA_020426125.1 Planctomycetaceae bacterium | reverse complement strand
GAGCTGGGTTTAAACCGTCGTGAGACAGGTTGGTCCCTATCTGCTGTGGGCGCACGAAATTTGAGGGAGTTTCTCTTTAGTACGAGAGGATTTAGAGGGACGTACCTCTGGTGTTCCTGTTGTCTCGCTCGAGGCAGCGCAGGGTAGCTAAGTACGGTTCGGATAAGCGCTGAAAGCATCTAAGCGCGAAGCCAGTCCCAAGATCAGATTTCGACGAGTCCCCTGGAAGACTACCAGGTTGATAGGCTGGCTGTGTAAGGGTGGCAACACTCTCAGCTGACCAGTACTAACGGACAATCGCTTGATCATTTTTGTTTCATCACGTGGGCGTGCCATTTCGAAAGAGCAGCCACGCGTCAATTACCATTTGATATTCGCCAGTGGCGAGCGTCATGATTTTCGAAAGGAGATCATGACGAGTTCCGGTGACTATATCCAACTGGAAACACACGTTCCCATTCCGAACACGACCGTTAAGCAGTTGGAGCCGATGATAGTGCCGAAAGGTGCGAAAGTAGGTTATTGCCGGTTTATTTACCCCCGAATCTCTGATTCGGGGGTTTTTTTGTGCGCCACGGCAAGGATTTGGGCATCGAGTCTTTCGTGATGTTGTTGATTCGGGACCGTTTTGTCATCATTTGAGCGACTCGTTATATTCGGGGAAAATTGGAGCGTCAGTCAAAGGAGCGTCGGCATGGATTCCGTTCATACTGAGTCGGATGATCAGCCTGGTTTGGTCCGAACGTTGACCCGGTGCCAAAGGCGGGTTTTGGGGGTTCTAGTGGAGAAGGCTTTCACAGTCCCCGGGAGCTACCCAATGACCCTCCAGGCCGTGATGACTGGTGCCAACCAGAAGAGTAATCGCTCCCCTGTGACGAATTACTCAGAAGACCAACTCTGGCAAGCATTGGAGGAACTGCGCGGGATGGGACTTGTTGGTCTCATTGAGACGGAGACCGGTCGGACAGAGCGATTTCGACACTATATCAGAAAGCGATTCCCATTTTCGGAGCCACAGATCGCCATTATCGCCGAACTTCTTCTGCGTGGGCGGCAACAGCCAGGTGAGCTTCGGGCTCGGGCGAGCAGAATGGTCAAGATCGAGGGTCAGGAGGATCTTCGGTCGGAATTGGAAGGGTTGATGGAGTTGGGTTTCCTCCAGGCGAATGGCGATCTCGGCCGTCGAGGAGTGGAGGTGGATCACACCTTCTATGAACCGGCGGAAGGGATGGACCTCTCGGGGCAACCGGCGGCGAGCGGTTCGATTGGAGGATCCTCGGCGGCTGGCCGGGAGGGGAGCCCCGGAATATCTGCGGCATCAACGTCGGATTCTGTTGGATCGGTCTCCGGGGCAAATGAGCGTCTTCAGGCGGAAGTCGACGCACTCAAGGAGGCCTTTTCGGATTTGCGGTCGGAGTTTGATGACCTGAAGGCCCGGCTTGATGGTCTGCTTTAGCCCAACACTTTGGTGACAGGCTCCTTTTCCCATATTGCGTATCGTCGGTCAGGGACTTGCTTGATTGGCGTTTCGTGCCATCGCGTCGTTTTTATTTCATTGATTGGCTTCGCCTTGGCGAGGTGTCATGGTCGACGTTTGATGGTTCAGCAGATTAAAGCAACGGTTTGGGCGTTTTTGTTTCGCCTTCCATTGGCTCACCCATTGTGTTTTGTCCGAGAACTGGAGTTCCCTTCAGGGTTTTTCGGGGCAATCCTCGGGATCGTGTGAGAAAACGATCGTTCGGTTGGGAATCAGTCTGTTTCTTCCTTGGTGGATTCCCAGTTTTCAATTCTCTTTCCTCGAAGTGTGGGCTGCAAATGTTATGGTTTTCCATAATTTTGCTTTGTCCGAGCGAGCGGCCTTGGTCGGAATCCCGCAACCAAGTCGGTAGACTTTCGGGTGTCCGGTACGACGCAGCAAAGGAAAGCTTTCATGTCCCCCGCTCAGCGAACATTCATAGTCGTGGCGATCTTGTTCTCCCTTTCATCCATCACCGAGGCGCAGCAGCGGCCTGATCCGAATCGAAAGATTACGTACAAGGTGGTCGGGGAGGTGGAGCTGCAACTGCATGTCTTCGAGCCGAAGGCCAAGGCGAAAGAACCACGCGCTGCGATCGTGTTCTTCTTCGGCGGGGGATGGAATGGAGGTTCACCAAGCCAGTTTTACCCGCATTGCCGGCACCTCGCTGATCAGGGAATGTGGGCGGCCGCAGCCGAGTACCGGGTGAACAAAACGCACGGAACGACTCCTTTCGAATGCGTGGCCGATGGAAAGTCGGCGATTCGGTTTGTCCGATCTCATGCGAAAGAACTGCATGTCGACCCTAATCGCATTGCCGCCAGTGGAGGATCCGCTGGTGGACACGTGGCAGCAGCCGTGGCGACCGTTCCCGGTCTCGACGAGCGAGGGGAATCCCAAGAGATCAGTTGCCGCCCCAACGCCCTTGTTCTTTTCAATCCCGTCTATGACAACGGGCCCGACGGCTACGGCCATTCCCGAGTGGCGGACCGTTATGAGGAAATTTCTCCGATGCACAACATTCGAGACGGAATCCCACCGGCAATCGTATTTCTCGGCACCGAGGACAAATTAATTCCCGTTGATACGGCAAAAACCTTTCAGGCCAAGATGAAAGAACGAGGAGCCGACAGTCGCTTGTTCCTGTACGAAGGCCAACCACATGGCTTCTTCAACTTCGGCCGAAGTGAAAATCAGTATTATGAAGAGACCGTCGCCGAGATGGACGAATTTCTTCGAGACCATGGCTTTCTCACCAAAGCTTCCGACTGACCAACCCCATTGTTTCGGGCTTTGATTTCCGTGCTTATTACGAATCTGTCCCTTCGGTTTTCGGATTTCATTGGCACTCGAATTCAGATGTCTTCCTGAGTCTTATCCCCAGGGAACTGTCGCTCGTCGGATGGATTCGTTCACTCACAAGGCGTATCAGCACTGCATCCGCCTGACGCGGCGGAGTGGAAGCAATTTTGCGTATGCCTTTTGTGCCTTGCCACGCGACATGTATGCGGAGATGTGCGTCCTTTATGCTTTCATGCGACATACCGACGACTTGGGGGATGCCGGGGAGCGATCGACTCAGGCTCGTATCGATGATCTCAAGAGTTGGCGTGCCAGGTTAAATCAAACCCTGGACGGGGAATCGAGCACGGATTTGATCCTCGAAGCGATCGCGGATGTCTGGAATCGCAAGCAGATTCCCCGTTGTTATCTGCTGGACGTTGTCGATGGAGTTGAAACCGATCTTCAACCTGGCCGGATCGTGACAATCACTGATCTGGAGCGATATATGTATCGTGTGGCGGGGGCAGTGGGGTTGTGTTGCATCTCCATCTGGGGGTACGAGGGACCGTTGCCTTTGGAATCTGCGATCGCATGCGGGCATGCCTTTCAATTGACAAATATTCTGCGAGATTTGGGGGAGGACGCTGAGATCGGCCGCATCTATCTTCCGGACGAAGACCTCGCCCGATTCGGAGTTCCGTCAAGCGAGATCGCTGAACCGCGTCATCGAGACGCGGTACGACAACTCGTCCGGTTCGAAGTGGCCCGAGTCAAGGACTATTACCATCAAGCGGAACCGATCTACTCGGTTCTCAGTCCCCCCGGCCGGCGGATCCAGGCAGCGTTCACGGACCTGTACCAGGGGCTCCTCAATGAGATTGAACAGGCCGACTATGACGTTCTGACGAAGCGGATCCGCTTGTCCCGGTGGAAAAAGTTGTCAGTTTCTCTACGTTGCCTGCTGGGCTGGGGAGGAATCCCCATCACGGCTGCACCAGCGACGACATCAGCACGCCCGCCGCAACGGACACATTCAGGGAAGTAACAGCCCCTTGACTTGGAATTGCACAGACTTCGTCGCAGCGTTTCTCTGTCAGTTGGCGAATTCCTTTTTCCTCATTTCCGAGAACCAAGAGCCACTTTCGGTCTCGGTCAACATCTCTCATACTTTGTTCTGCATGCTCGGAGGTTCCGAGTACCCACAGCCCTTGTTTCTTGGCCGCCTCAATTGCGTTACTGAGATTGGTCTGCAGGACGAATGGAACATCCTCCAACCCGCCGGAGGCAACGTCATAAACGGTGGCCGTGAGCGGGGCGGAGCGATCGATGGTCGTGATGATCCCCTGAATCCCAAAAAAAGAGGCCGCACGAAAAATCGCTCCCACGTTGTGGGGATCCTGAATATGGTCCAACGCGATCCAGAGTCCCCTGGAAACTCCCGTTGAGAGGAGCGCTTCCAAGCTAACCCCTGGCTTTTCTTTGACGACGGCGAAAGTCGTGCCGATGCGGCCACCATCCCGGCTTGGCTTCTTGCCGCGAGACGAAGGAGGCAATGGTTGCCGTACGGGAATGCGATGCGGCTTGGCCAACTCGATGACAGCCTGCCAGGCGTCGTTGGCTTTCGCGGGATTGGCATGAATCTCCAACACATCCTCGGGGCGATGCTGCAACGCGGCCAAAATACTATGCGGATTGGTGAGTCTGAGAGTGTTCATAAATCGATCGCCGAGATTTTCGTCCGTTTCGCCGACAGCCCTTCGTGTTCGGAGTTGCATTCGAATGGCGTTGTTGAGACGCGGAGTCCGACAATATTAAGGAAGCTTTCGCAGAACTTCTTCAACCGGTTTTCGGTGAGACTTTGGAATGGTGGCGGGGAAACCATACCAGATCAGTCCCACAATTTGTTCTGTCTCCGCATCGATCCCCAGAAGTTCATCCAGTTCTTCCGTTCGCGTGATGGGCCCCGTCGACCATTTGGTCCCAATTCGTTCGTCCCAAAGAGCGAGCAACAGGTTCTGAATCGCACAACAAACAGCGGCGTAGTTTTCTTTGTCTCGGAGGGGATCGCCTGACCGGCGGTAACTGGCCGCGATCCATCCTGGAATCTTGCGCCAGCGGTCCCGTTTCGCCTCGGCGGCCTTGTCTCCTTGTTGTTCGCGAACGAGTTTCGTGTTGAGTTCCACGATCTGGGCGACGGTCTTCGGACCGAGTATGGCAAATCGCCAAGGCTCGGTCTGTTTATGGTTCGGAGCCCACGTCGCCAATTCGATGGCCTTCCGCACCGTCTCCTCCGGGGGGATCTGCAATTCAAAGTCGCAGATCGTGCGGCGGGACCGGATCACCTCGGCCACGGAATTCGCTGAGTCACTCATCGGTCTCTCACTTCCAAGGGCGAAAACTCGCGAAGCAGAGCTTCCGTTCGGCGAGGGATGGGATGCCCCCCAAGTTTTAGCGCTGCCAAATGTCCCTGCAACATCCGAAGATCGTCAATCGTGTCAACATCGTACCAAGGAGTTAGCAGCGACAAGGAGAGTCCGAGAGTCCGGACCCGTTGCACCGTCTGCTCCAGGACTCGAGGGGAACTCCATTCGATGTTGGTAAACAGCTCGGAGTTTGGCTGATTCATTCCGATGAGATAGTAACCGCCGTCTGTCGCCGGGCCAACGACGACATCGTGTGAATGGAGCCGCTGAAAAGCCTCCGTAATCCGATCGACCGGCAGCGAGGGACTGTCCGAGCCGATCACAAGGACGGGACGCCCTTCTTTGACAAACGCCTCGAAAAAGGGAATCAGACGATCTCCCAGACTCGCTTCGGGCTGCTTCCAGAGTTGATCACTCGCCAGTGCGAAATTCTGGAAATGGGAGTGCGCTTGTTCGGTGCCCGGGCTAAAGGCGATCACTCGCCGACGGGCAACTGCTTGTGTCTGTTCGAGGAGATCCTGTTGAAACACATCAGCGAATCGAGCCGCCAGATCCATCCCAATGGCGTTTCCCAAACGGGTCTTGACCTGGCCAGAAATCGGGGCCTTCACAAAGATCCCGAGAATGCCTTCCGCGGGCTGCATCGCCAATTGTCTCCCTTTTCGACGATGTCGCCGAGTTCTCCCGAAGGAGATCAATTTATCAAATGCCGTTCACCACGTTTCGTGGCAATTCCCCCCTGAGCACTCGGCGGCAGTTCTCACTTCCCTTGATTCTCATGTCATCCAGTCCTTCCTCCGAGTAGAAGGCGGAGTGAGGATTGATGATGATCCGATCGTGGGCGGGATGGCTCGGATCGCGCCACGCCAGGATGAGCGGATCATCCGCATCCGGGGGCTCCGTTTCCAGGACATCGAGCGCCGCCCCGCGAAGGTGATCCGCCTCGATGGCTCGGAGAACGGCGTGGGCGTCGACCACTCCGCCGCGAGCCGTATTGACGAGAAAGGAACCGGCCTTCATCCGAGTCAGCGTCTCATCGTTGATCATGTGCTGCGTCTCCGGGGAACGGAAACAATGCATGCTGACGACATCGGATTGTTCCAGGAGATCGTTCAGTGACTCGACCCGTTCCACGCCCAGGGATTTATCGCGTCCATCGGGCACATACGGGTCGTAGTACAGCACACGCATCCCGAGTGCTTTCGCGCGAAGAGCGGCCGCCGTCCCAATCCGTCCGAGGCCGACGATTCCGAAGATTCGACCGCGCAGGCGATAAAGCGGTTTGACTTGTTCGTAAATCCACGGACCAGCCCCTCGCTGCAACCGGGAGTTGGTGTAGTGAATCCCCCGTGTCATTGTGAGCATCATGCCGATCGCGGAGTCCGCGACTTCTTCGGTTCCATAGTCGGGGACATTGGCAACGGGAATCCCTCGTGATCGGGCGGCGGAGAGATCGACATTGTCATAACCGACACCGCAACGGACGATGAGTTTGCAGTTCTGCAATCGACTAATCGTGGCTTCCGTCAGCGAGATGAAGTGGTACAGCATAATCGCGTCCGCCGTCTCAATCTTGTCGATGAGATCCTCTTCGGAAAACGCGTTGTGTGCCGTCACATCGGCAAGCTCACCGAGAATCCGCTCTTCATGGTTGAGCGGCGGATTGATGAAGTCGGTGATGGCAACCTGAAAGCGGGCCATGTCGACAGTGCCTTTGGAATCAGGGGGGGGAAGGAATCACAGTTGCTTCCTGCGTATGATAAATCTCCGCGGAGATCATCGCATCCACGATCGGAAAGAATCCGGCAAGATTCCAGGAGAGGCACGCTATGGCGTGCGCGGGATGAAGTCGTCGCAGTCAAACTCTTTGAGCGTTTCCACGAGCAGATTTTCCCGCTCGCCGCTGGAGAAGCCGTTGCAGATTCCGAGAACGGTACACCCGAGGACCACGCTGGCGACCTCGACGACCCGCATCGGGAGCGAGAACTCTTTGAGATCCGCGAAGATCTCTCCGGCGCTACAGACCTCGCCGAACTTGCGCCCCTGATAAAGGAATTCAATTCCCCGAAGGTCGGTACTCCAATCGTAGTCGAATGGTCCGTATTCCACACGACGATGAATCACCCAAAACTGGGTCTCGTCAAATCGCAGGCCGTGGGAATTGGACACAAAGGTTCTCCGTGTTGAGTCACCTCAAGCATAGGAGAATGTCCAGGCGGAAGGGAAGAACTCTCTCGGGAAAAACCTCAAGGGAACTCAGGACCGGCAAATATGGAAGTGGAAAACCGAGGCGAAAAGAAGCACTGCGACAGACACAGCCTTTCGTTTTGAACCAGAACGTCCCCCATGAACAAAGCCGCGAGACGGAGACGAGTCGTACCACCACTCCGAATTGATGGGTTCCCCAAGTCGATCCGCAGGCATGTCGGCCTGCTCGCTGTCAGTTCATCAACCCGTCTTTCGGGGTGGGATGCTGCACTACGGACAAGTCACGGTGCAAAAGAATTTGTTCGTTTTCAGGTGGTAAAGCTGCGGTTTCTTCGTCGCACAGTTGTAGAGTGCGTCCGCGTGAGCCGTCACGCTGAAAGGCCCGATGGGAAGCCCGCTCAGTTGATTGACAATACTCGGAACGTTGTAGGAAGCCTGCGCTCGGACAGCAAATGCATTCCCGGTTCCTCCGCCTCCTCCTTCTCCACATTCCCCCACGACAAAGCTCGCCAGTGACTGGCCATCATTATTGTTGCCAGAGGAAGGGGGACAGGGAATGTCGGGCACCATCGACGGATGAACGATCAGGCCGCGATTCTGAGCGACGGCGACGGGTGGCTGGACATTAATTCCCCAAAACGCGACGTCTGGACATTTCAAGCACTGGTTGGACTTGAAATCGGTGTTCGTGAAATTCCCGGTACACGTGAAATCGTCGGTCCCATCTGTCAGGCAGACAGTCACGGTGGTTGCGACGATACCAACCTGGTCCCCCCCGAAACTTCCGGTTCCCAAGTTGACCACATTCGTTCCGAAACGGATGCGGTCCATCGGGTCAAAACGATCATCCGGGTCCACATCGTCCGGGAACTCGATTGCGAGAATCTGATGTTGCCCGGCGATTCCCGTGTTGGGGACGGGATCCCCATTGCCCAGTGTGCAAGGATCGGTGACGTTGACGTAAAAAACGATTTGGGCTGGGTCGATTCCGTAGACGTCTGCCTGTCCCGAGTCACCATTCGGACAGTTGTTTCCCGTACTTTGGACAGAAGCATTGCTATTGTCGTCAGTTTGTGCTCCCGAAATCTGTGGGACAGTGCTCGATGTCGAAAAATCGAAACGGGGCTGAAGACTCCCCACATCATGAAGCTCGTAAACCACTCGCCGGATTCGCAGAGCACCGGCGGGCACAGGGAATTCGAACGGTTGGTAGGAGATCCCCCATTCATTGTTTGAGCCTGCGAGGGAACTTTGCGCAGAAGCGTCCAACCAGATCGTACCCGTCCCGCATGCGGGGACGTCACAGCAGTTGAACTCGAATTCTGGATCGTCATCGACGATCGCTCCGAAGACCAGCACTCCATCGCCGCAGGCGTTCTGATTGCATGCTTCTCCCCCGTCGCGATTCAGATTGATATCCAGCGCCGAGAGGTCGACTGCCGCCCCGTTGATCGTGTTGGCCGAAGCGAAAGCGTTTCCCACTTGCCGGGGGATCAGCGTGTTTCCGCCGTTGGAGTCCCCCCAGCTTTTCACGGCGGCGAGGGCCGCCGATTCCAGTGCATGTGTCAGTTCGACTCTGGCAAGCCAGAGGTTTCCAATCTCCAACACTAAGGCGAATAGCCCCAGAAAGACAGGGACGAACAGGATCAGCCAGACAATCAGCACGCCACGCCGTGAGCGGGGATGTGACTCAAAATGTTCAGTGCGACTTTGAGAACCCATGGTGACTGATTCGCTGGCTGGAGCCCGGTCGACGTGAAGAGTGGCGACTTCGTTTCGGGAGAAAATTGTTTCCATGATCTGGTTGGACGGGGCGACTCCGTTGCTCCGTCTGTGAGCCCCTTCTGAAGGGAATGGACTTCACCTAAGGATCCTCATACTGCCAAACAGTGGACTGTTGTATCGAACAATTGGTGATATCGAAGCCGAAGGAAAAGAGGCCGTTCGGGATATTGCCCTGCATCGGAAGGCAGACCGTCACTCGGACCGATTCCACCGCCGTCACGGGAGGACCAACGACGGACGCTGGAAGGGACCCCACTGGGCCACACGGACACGGGGCGACAAGGGGATTCTCCTGAAGCGGATTCGCGACCCCCGTCGCATTATGCTCCAAGATCACCTGACAGGAATCCGAATACCCAGCGGTGGCCAAGTAATTGTCAACCTGAACCTTGATGTTGGCCAAGGTTGCGGGGTTATTCACGTTACTCAGGTTTGGGGATCCCCCGGAACGTGGCACCTCGGCAGCGATCTTGGCTCCCAAGCGACTGGCAAACTCGACGTGCTTGTCGGCCGCCAATATCAAACCGAACTCGACAATCGCGAGTAAGATGATCATCAGGATCGGGGCAACCAGTATCAATTCCAACATGACAACCCCTCGGCGATGCTCAATGGCATTTCCGCTTTCGGCGTGGTGGGGGATGTTGATCTGTCGGAACATCAGGTTTTCAATTCACAACGGGAAGACCTGGTAAGAGAGACGATCCCTCTGGGGGTCTCGGGAATGTCGCAAGCCCCGTGCCAGTGGGAGAGGGCATTCGGGACCAGCGCGAATGAACCGGCCAAATGGCCTCATTGTTCGTGAAGAGAATCCACAACATTCCATCGGGCACAGGGATTGCAGACTGATTCCATCGGATGCGGCATCTCTGGTCGTTTTTTGAAAAGCGACAGTGTCACATTGCGGGCACCGTTCAAATGTGGATGCGTTCAGCGCTAACCTGTAAACCCATGGAATCACGTATGCCACACCGCCGTCGATCGGTTCCACTGGCTGAGCGATACGTCTCTCGAAGTTCCGGAGACTTGCGTCGCGGGGTCGTCGTTTTGGAATTCATTCTGGCGATGCCGGTGTTTTTTATTCTGACGCTGGCAATTTTCGAGTTCACGTTCGTGATGCTCACATTGCAGGTTGGCCACACGGCGTTAATCGAGGGAACCCGACGGGCGGCCGAGGTGTTCCCCCCCAACCTGCCTCTCGACGATCCTGGAGCTGACGACGACATCGTCGATCAGGTCGTGGAAGTCATGAACGCTTACCTCATCGTACAAGGCTTGGAAATCTACGATACGACACAAGGTGCGACCGATGATCTCACTTTGGCCAATGCGAGAATCATTGTTGAACGAGCCGATGATCTTCCGGTGACGAGAGGGGATTCCGTGACCTTCCCCGGCGGCTACACCTGCACTGCGAGCGGACCGGATCCGACGATCAACGAAGTCCGTGTCACGTTGTGCTATCCCCTCGTGGACAGTTCGGATCCGTCGGGGTGTCCTCGTCCAGTGGGAGACTGGCTGAGCACATTCGGATTCTCGATCGCTGATTACGTGTTTGAGACGTCGTCCCGAATGCTGCTGGAATAAGCCGCTCGAAGATTTTCGTGGGGGGCTTCAAGACACATTCGATGCAAGGACGTTCGGCAACGCCAATTTTCGTAGCATCGCATGTTCAAAATCCCGAATCGCTCGACATCGCCGCATCCGCAATTTGCGAAAGATTCAGATAGACACTTCGATCGACTGAATCTTTTAGAAAGCGGGCGGATCCATCCCCCAGCAGGATATTCACCCCACCCGGGTGCCCGCTGGAGAAGGAATAGCTGTAGAGGGAGTTGGGGAGAAACAGGAACTCCTTACGTTGGTCATCGAGTTGGCC
>JAGQQQ010000968.1 GCA_020426125.1 Planctomycetaceae bacterium | reverse complement strand
ACACCACTCGGCTCGACCTCCTCATGGTTTCACCCCGCGAATTGGCAGGTCGCCATCCACACGGATCTCCTGACGTGCTATCTTCATAGGCGTACAATTTGATGCAGAGGCGTCGGGATCCGATCATCCCAAAGTTGACCGGGAATTCCTCATCGTCGGCTGATCTCTCGGATCTGGTTGCCAAGGAGCCTGTCATGAGTCTGTTCGATCGTCTCCGTGGAAAACCGACGGAGTCCAGTTTTGCCAAGGCGCTGTTGGCGGCCATCAAACAGCAGGGAGATCCCCGCCAACTCGTCTACGATCAAGAGCAGTTCATGCTCCACGTCCCCGGAACCGCTGATCGGATCAACCTCCGAAATATCTATCAGGAGCATCTCTCGCTCGACCAGACCGACCGCCCAGGGCATCTGGAAACCTTGGCACGGGTCTTCTGTCAAAGCGAGACCGAACTCCCAGAAGACTTCGAGGAAGCCAAGTCCCATCTTCGGCCGAAAGTCTATTGCCGATCGACGTTCGCCAATATGGAACTCGTAAACAAGGTTCGCGGAGACAAGCGGTTGAACATCCCGCTCTACGCATTGGGGGACCATCTTTTGATGTCGCTGGTCTATGACCAGGAGTATTCGATGCGGTCCATCTCCGGAGATGATTTGGAGAAGTGGGGAACCACATTCTACGAAGCGATGGAGATCGCCAAAACGAATCTCGAACGGACGACCGTCGCCTGGGCGAGAATGGGAGACAACTTCCACTCATCGATGTCAGGCGACAATTACGACTCGTCGCGAGTTCTGCTCACGGACCAGATCGGCGAATTCTCGGTGCTGGGGGACCATGTGGCGGTTGTTCCGCAACGTGACGCCCTGTATGTCACCGGGACCAATGACCCGACGGGGCTGGGGATTCTGCTCGACTTCGTGGAGAAAGCGTACCAGAACGACCCACGGCCCCTTTCCCCGATCCCGCTTCGACTTCGAGAGGGGGAATGGGAGGACTGGGACCTGCCGATGAATCACGAACATTTCGAGCGCTATCACCGCACCAAGACGCAGTTCTTGGGGACGATGTACGCCGATCAGAAGGAACTTCTCGAAGGGGAGTGCCAACCGCTCTATGGAGACGTCTTTGTCGCTTCCTATTCCGGCATCGAATCCCAAGATGGCACCAAACTTCGGTCCTACAGCGTCTGGGGGGAGGGTGTCGACACGCTCCTCCCCCGCACGGACTTGATCGCCTTCGGCCAACTCACGGGCGAACCTTGTCTGGTGGACTGGTCCAAGGCGCGAGAAATCATCGGCCACCTGATGCTGGCCGATGATGAGTTGTACCCTGTCCGCTACCGCGTCCGCGAATTTCCGGACGAGCAGTCCATGGAAACCCTCCGCCAGTTTTCAGAAGCCAACTGATCTGTCGGGCGGGTTCGATGCGGACGAATTCCTGTTTACCAGCAATCTGACGCGACGCTATTCGATTTCATGATCGTGCGAATGCTCGTGGCTTCGGATAAATTCCCGAGCACGTTCGGCGTCCCCTTCGCTGACGTGAAGGCGAACTTCCGTGACCCCGGTTAGTCCCGCTTGGTGTTCGTTTTCGATGGCGCATTCGATCCCTTCGCCAATCAAGGCCGCGCGAATGACCTCGGCTCGCCCGACATCGGAGCTGCGGTAGACGGAAACCAGACGTTCATTGTCATTCATGGCGTTTCAATTCCTGCGCCGCGCATTGATCGAGGCGAAACAGTTGGGGTGTCCAAGATCTCCATTTTAGCGGACGATTACTCCGTCGTCTCCCCTCGCATCTGTTCGGCGATGAGAGCTTCGTCTTCTGTGAGAAAGCCATCCCGATTTTTGTCAAGGAGATCGAAGGTTTCCCGGGGGCCGAGAAACTCCCGCCATTGCAATTCTCGGTCTGCGTTGCGATCCATCTTGGTAAACCAGGGTGGTCCCGAAAGGTTCAAACGCAAGTCCGTTTGTCCGCGTGCCTGCTGCTGCATGTTCTGGGAGATCTCGGGGGAGATGTCGAGAGCTTCGGGCCGCTTAAAGGTCATCCGGAATTCGGCGAAGAGTTCGGCCTGTTCCAGAGTGCCGTTGCCATTGAGATCGTGTTGAAGTAATCGGTTCGCCCCTTCGCGAATCTCGCGGGGAGTCAAACGGAAGTCGGCTTCGGACAACTCTGTGTCGCGACCGTCGAGAATATCAAACAGTGTTTGCGTTTCATCGGACAGGGAGATGAGAAGTTGTGTCTGCCGGGCCAGACTCTCCAGTTCGAAATAGTCTTCCACTTCGTCGCGTGTCACTTGCTGATTTCCGTCGAAATCCACTTCGGCGAAAGAGGCCTGGGATTGCAGGCCACCGAACTCGGTCGGATCGAGATAGCCGTTTTTGTCGCCATCGGAACGAATAAAATTGATCTTGAATAGACTGACGGAGGCCTGTCGAGTCCAACTCATGTCCCGCGCAATCAACTCAACCGGCACCCCCCCCATCTCGACTTTCGGCCTGCGTTCGCGACTGTCGGCTCCTTTTTCAATTGTGACTCGCCCCGCCCGCAATTGAGACTGAAGCACGAAATCCGCGGGCGCTCGACTCAAGAAAAAGGCAAACTCCTCCGCGTTCCAGGTTCCGTTTCGATCCCGGTCGAATCCACGAAACCATCGTTCACTGAGGCCGGCGATGTGGGAATGGGGCACTTCTCGCGAATCATCATGGTATTCCTTCAGGCACCGCTCCGCCGCGAGGTTTCGTTCGTCGTGGGTGTTGATTGCGAAAATTCGCTGGACCGTCTCATTGCGGCGCTGCTGCTGACGGGCGTCCACCATCGTTCGCGGAAACGGCTGCAACTCCGCCACGCTTAAGGCATCATCATCATCGAAGTCCAACGAACGGAGACGTTGCAGTCCCTGTTGGATTTCCGAGGAGGTCATGCGCCCATCCCCGTCAAGATCGAGATCCACGCCGAGCCGGGCCGTCTGGGACTGTCGTGGCGCGGCCATCTCAATCAGAAGCGGAGGTCCGAATGTCGTTTCCAAATGCCTTTCCAGTTCCTCGAGATCGACGGCCTTGTCGCCATTCCCGTCTAGCGATTTCCATTTTTCCTGAAGAGTATCGGAGTTGGCGGCGAGACGGCCATTGGTGGGAATCTGTTTGGCTTCCTCTTCGTTGAGGAGGTCATCGCCATTGCCGTCCAAACGCCGAAACAGACGTTTCGCATACTCCTGGCGGATTTGTGTCACATCGGACTGACCAGCATCGATGGTAACGTCCAGGATCACCGGCTGTTGCGGACCGAGAAACAACAGCCTTGCCTGTTCCGCCCCCAGGGCGAGCTGCCCAGCCGTCAATGCGATCAACAGCGAGATTCCCATACCCTTCGGGTCCGGATGAAAACTCATGGTAGCATCTCCTGGTTTGCCAACGGGTGAAAAGGGACGAGTCAGGCGAAGGAAAAATGGCGATACCGGACAGGAATGACCATAAAACGGCTACGTTCTGAACGTTCGCACCGTTGGAGATGGGCGGAATTTTCAAAGTACCACGGTCGATTCGCCTGAGCAATCGAATTCGACCCGATGAAGACTTGTCGCACCTGGGGTGTGAGATCACTGAAACATTTGCTGGTTTTTGCTGATGGGAAGTAAATCGGCACAATCGATGCAATCGTTCAAGTTGAACATACCCGGGTGCCGATGAGACCCATACGGCTCCCCATGCGCCGGGGGAGAGGTTTCGAGTTTTTTGCGGAGCCAGGGTCATGCCCCAACTTGCTCCTATCCGCTGGATTGCCTTTGCGATCACATTCGGAGGCGTCACGTTGTCGTGGTTCTTGTCTCAGAATCTTCCTGTCGCGGAGCTGGGAGGTGATTTTCCGCCTTCCGTGACTTCCCAGACCGCCGAGCGAAACCGAAAAACCCAGGGGAGACATCATCAAATGTTGCCGCTGGCCAAAGAGCTTGAACGCCAATCGTTGCAGCGGATTTCCCCCAATGAATCGACGGAGACGATCCATCCGGTGGTCTTTGAAGTGAGCCCGAATGTGTCTCCTCCGTCTGCCGTGTGGCTGACGGGGTCGATCGAGCCGGAACCCATCTTGGGAGAGTCGAGCCCATCTCGCGGGAATCCCGATCTTTCCCGTTGACCACTTCGATGGGCGGAACGTTTTCTGGTTTCTTTCCTGATATCCATCCCATTTCACTCTGAGATTTTCGATGTACCAGTCCTTTTGGAATCTCAACCGACGACCATTTGAAGAAGTCTCCTCAATGGCCGACCACTTTGAGAGCGAGTCGCATCAGGCTGCGATCTTGAAACTTCGATATCTTGTTGAACAACGGAAAGGCCTCGCTTTACTCATTGGCGAGCATGGACTGGGCAAGACACACCTGACCCGAGTTTTCGCGGAGGAACTTCAGGAACGGGACTCTGGTCCTGTTGTTCGGCTCGACTTTCCGCAACTGTCGCCGCACCAGACACTCGCATATCTCGCCCAGCGTCTCGGCGCCAATCACGCCTCCGCCAACGGCGAAGCGGCGGCGTTGATTCAGTTGGAGGGGCGTTTGGCTGAACTCAAGCACCATGGACACCACACCGTCTTCGTCATCGATGACGCCCATCTCCTGGAAATGGAACACCTCCATTTCCTGCGATTGCTATTGAACCTTCGTGAGTCAGGAACCGGAGACTTCTCCGTTGTTCTCTCCGGACGCGCCGAACTGTTGGCGAAGACACAGCGGCTCGGGGCTCTCGATCAACGGGCCGTCATCCGCGCCGCACTCGCCCCACTCGCCTGCGAGGAAGTATTGCCTTACTTGCAACACCGTCTGAAGGCCGCC
>JAGQQQ010000967.1 GCA_020426125.1 Planctomycetaceae bacterium | reverse complement strand
CGTAGAGACCACCCCCTTTCTGTCCGCTGTCGTCGGAATCGGCCACGTTGAAGGCGATTGTCGAATTGCGGATTTCCGCTGTTCCTCCCTGCACCTCGACTCCACCGCCATTTCCACCCGTCGAGTTCCCGCTGATTGTGGAATTGATGATTTGCAGTCCCCCGGATCCCACATCAAAGTGATAGACGCCTCCGGCAAAATTCCCTTGGGTCGCAACATTGTTGGCGATCAGAGAACGAGTGATCACAGTCGTTCCTGAACTTAAAACTCCTGCAATTCTGTCGCTGGTGTTATGGGACACTTCGCTCTCTTCAATCAGCAAATTTCCGTTCTGGATGTCGATTCCCCCTCCGTCGTTGGTGGAGAGACTTTCCGCAAGGTTATGGGTCACGAAGGAGCGGCGAAACACGTGGGACCCACTGCCAGAATAAAACCCGCCGCCGTCGTCGATTGCCGTATTCCCGTGGATCTTGCTGTCTTCAAAAAGCGTTGTTCCCAGGGAATAGACCCCTCCCCCATCGCCGCCCGATGTTCCCGACGTGGAGTTAAAGGAAATCGAAGAGTGATAAACCGATAGCGAACTATCGGTGCCGGCAAAGATTCCCCCTCCGCCAGGAGTTGCGTTGGACGCTTCGTTTTCCTCAATCGTAACATTCGTCAAAACAGCCGTCGCATTGCCGTCCAGATAGATCCCCCCGCCGGAAGGGACACTCCCCACCACCACGTTCTTCGAAACGACAGTCCCTTGCATGGTCAACGGCGCCAACGCGGACAGATAAACTCCCCCTCCCAGATTCCCGGTATTCCAATCGAGTTGGCCGCCGATCACTCGGACGCTCCCCTGGTCGGCGTGGATCCCGCCGCCTCCACTCGCGGCGGAGTTGCCCGAAATTGTGACGTTCGTCAACGTGGTGCTGTTCGGTTCCATCGAATTCACAAACAGACCGCCCCCTTGCATGTCGGCGGTGTTGCCGGTGACTTTCGAGTTGGTGATGACCATCACGCCGTTGTTCACAACGCCGCCCCCATCGCTCGAAGTGTGGTTGTCCTGGATCGTTGAGTCGAAGATGTGAATCACGGAGGCATTGAAGCCCGAGACGCCTGTTCCTGCATTGTCCCGAATCGTCGAACGAAGGATCGTCAGCAACCCGCCCCCGCCCTCGGTCACGGCCACTCCTTCGTTCTCCGCAACAATCACGGTATCCAAAGTCACGCGACTGCCCACTCCCGTCGCCACAGCCGAGCCATTCCCGGTCGGAATGCCGAGTTCTCTTCCATCGCTAATTTGCAGGTTCTTTAGCAGAACATGTCCATTGCTCCCCGCCGGACTTCCCGCATCGATGAAGAACACGCGACTCAGCTTCTGGCCGCTGATAATCACGGACGCAGCGCTGCCGTCGATCACCAAATCATCTCGAACAACCAGTTCTCCCCCCGTCAATTCGATCGTCTGATTCGCGAGACTCGGATCAAAGAGAATCTGGTCCCCATCGCTCTGCCCAGCGGCGACGTCACCAGTGATCGCGACGTCAAAATTCGCAGCCTGAATCGCTTCCCGGAGACTGACGAAGCCGTCCGTCGCGACCACATCGTCCAGCGTATCAACGACGTAGGTTGTCAACATCACGCGGGATTCCAAGGACTCGACAGGGGACGAACCCGACCGCAAGCGCCGACGTGTCGAACTCGGCTTTTGATGGATTGGAAAATGCCGCAATTGACGCCAGCGAGAAGGCAACATCCTGATTCTCCGAAGTGAAGTGCCCGTCGAGAAGGGGAATCCCCATCATCCCTTGGCACTGTTGTCAAGTCAAACAGTTTCCTGGCTTCAGGCCGACTCGCCGACTCAAACACGCAGCTCCCGAATGCGAAGCTTCTCCAATGGCTTTACCGGAATAGGCCGTGTTGCGGAAAGACAACGTTCCGGAAGACACGGTCCATTTGCCAAAATGAAAACTCCGCGTGCGATCTCGCACCAAACCGGCACACTTCTCGTTGCCTCTGGTCCACTGTTGCAAAGATTCTCGAAGAGTTGCCGCTTCCTTCGAAGTGACCGATCCTCGCGTGAGTTTTTGCCATGCCGCTGCGCCGACGCTCATTGATTTCCCGTCTGCAAAAGTCCGCTTCCGCCACTTCGTCCGGAATCCCGGGTTCCGCGCTGCGTCCCACTTGGTGGAGAAGGTTCGCTGCCTGCACCATCCCGCGACTCTCCGCGCAGCGTCCACGCCTCCGTCGGGAGCGGCGTCAGGGAGCCGCGGCCGTGCGCATCGACCTGTTGGAAGAACGGGTCATGCTCGCGGCGTCCGTTTCCAAGATTGCTGCTCCGGTGAGCGATGTGATCGGAAATCTCAACGATGCGCCCCCCGCTGATCTCACGGATGGAAAGTCCGCCATCGTCAGCATCTCTTCGATCAATCAATCCGTGGCGGACGCCTTGGCTCCTGTCACGGCAGCCATTAGCACCATCGACTCCAAGACCGTCATTAGCGATAAGGCGTCGCTGGAAATGGCACTGGACAAGGCGCTCCCGGTCGGAGTTGATGCCGCTGTGGATCTCGACGGCACAGGAAAGTACACGGTCACCCTCTCCGGAAACGCTTTTGATAATGTCGTCTTTAGTTTGGATCTCGGCGACGGAGCCACCCTGGCGGACGGGGCTCGGGGTGCCCTCACGTCCAGTAACGAGGTCGTGAGCTTGACCTACGATTGGGAGTTGACGACCAACTTCACAATCGACAACAGCGACAATCTCATTC
>JAGQQQ010000966.1 GCA_020426125.1 Planctomycetaceae bacterium | reverse complement strand
CACTTATTGATCGCCCGGTCCTAAAGGCATCATCGACGCCCGATGTTGCGGCGGTGGAGAGGTCGTCGACTTTGGTGGAGGCAGCGATGTTATCAGCCTGATTGGCGGCGGCTCAGGCGACCGTCGCCGTCCGGGAGAGTTTGCCGGCGACAGATCCGACGCCGAAGGAGGTGAAGATTTCGATCCCGATGGGGGGCCAAGCGGTTTCGGAGGCGCCAATCGCTTCCAGGCCGGTGGTGATGAACTCGTTTGTCCCGGTGGCATGATTCCCTCGGGATCGAACAGGGTGGAAACGCCATGGACGACGTCGTCGATGCCGTGGAAGATGGCGTACGCCCCGACGACGAGGCCCATGCCGGGGGCCACTGTTGCTCTGGGACATTCAGTGTTCCTCTGGTCGGCTCGCCCGGCAGTGCGAATGTCGTTGGGAGGTTTTCTCTGCAAGTCGATCAGGCGGGCATTGGCATTGCCGCGAGAATGAAGAACGATGATCGGTGTGGCATGCCGACGGCGCAAAACTGCGTGGAAATGCCGATGGATGTTCGGCACCAGCGGAACCTGTTGCCACTTGTTACATCTTCTCCCGAACCCTGAATCCCTTCCTCCGCTTGCTTGCCAGTTCTTGGGCGGATCTCCAAGATGGGACGTTTTGGACTTCGAAGAACCAACGACTCATGCGCATCATTGCCGGGAAATACCGCCGTCGAAAGCTCCAGGCCAATCCGGGATTGGTCACGCGGCCAATCATTGACCGAGTGAAAGAGTGCCTGTTCGAAAACATCTCGCAGCGAGTCACGAACAGTCGCGTGGCCGATATCTTCGCGGGGACGGGGACGATTGGCCTCGAAGCTTTATCTCGGGGGGCCCGCTGTGTCACCTTTATTGAAAAGGACCGAGTGGCAGTCGACCTGCTGAAACAGAATATCGAAACGCTCGGATGCGATGAGGAAACGCTCGTCTGGCCCGCCGACATCTTTCGATGTTCCTTTAAGCCGAAGGGGGAAAAGGCGGAGCCGTTTGCCCCGTTCGATCTGATCTTCTTTGATCCTCCCTATGCCATGGTCCCGCAAATGGTCGAAGGCTCTCCGCTCTGGAAGGCGGTATTGCGGCTTACCAAGCCCGATGTCTCCGCAGACCATGCGACACTTGTTCTCCGCGTCCCCGAACACGCGAAATACGACTGGCCCGAAGACTGGAAGATCGACTGGTCTCTGGACATGGCGAACATGCAGATCCATGTCTGCACACTCCAGCGTGGGGCGTGAGTTCTGCTCCACAAAACGACTAGGTGACACGATTTTCCTGCCTCTGTTGAAAATGGAATCGGAGTCTGGTCGGGTCATTACCACCTGACTGGAGAATCCTTCCATGAATCGCAGACGTCGTCGTTTTACCCCGGTCCAAAAAACTCAGATCGTTCGCCGGCCGGGTGTCGCGGCTCTGTGAGCCGTGCGAATGTTCAATCAAATTCCATTTTAAACTCGGCACGCTGACATGCCAGGGCACCCAAAACTGAGTCACCCGAAGCACCCGGCATACATCAGTTGGGCCACGCGGTTTCCGGATGATCACCAGAATCGGGACGAGGGACGTTGGCGGCATCCGGCCGAGATGGGAACGGCGGAGATTGAGCAGTACCTGCGATATTTCGCCATGGATCGGAAAGTCGCCAATTCGCCCCAGAATCAGGCATTCTGCGCCCTGCTCTTTCTCTGTCAGCAGGTGCTTCAGGTGGAATTTCCGGAGATCCATGCGGAGCGGGCGGAGGAACCGGTCTGGTTTCCCTTCATTCTGTCGGTGCGTGAGGTCAGGGAAGTGTTGTCCCGGATTCGTTGTCGCGGACATTCACTAATGTGCTGCTTGATGTGTGGCACCGAGATGCGTCTAGGGGAAGGTGTGACTCTCCAAGTCAAAGATCGGGATTTTGACCGACGGCAGATTCCGATTCGTGACGGCAAGGGGAACAAGGACCGGACGGTTCTGATACCAGCGAGGTCATTCAGGCTGTGCCGGACAATGACTGCTGATGGACGTAGACGCCAGGCGCAGACGGACCTGCCGGACTGACTCGAACGACCATCACATCGGCGGCCCTCTCAAAAGAGTCGCATCTGGCGCGAATGCGGATGTGATGCCATTCACGTCACCCCGTTTCGATTGGGACCGCTCGATCTCCTCGTCGCCTTGAACTTGCCAGCACGGGCACAGCTTCGATGATCGATGAAGACACAACTCTCCGACGCCTTGTGCCCCAATTCTGGTCCCCTTGTCGTGCCTTCCCCTTGAGATCGATCAGCACTGCCTGATACAATCAAATGCCCGTTTGCCTCCCTCCATGTTGACGTCTGACGTTTGGGCGTCCCTTCCTTCAAGTTCTCCACGGAGTTGATCGTGTTGAGACGTCACGCCGTTGTGATTGGTCTGTTCCTGCTATTGAGTGGGAGTGTTTCCAGTTCTCTCGCGGACGCTCCGGCGATTGCAGACGTAACGCGGCAGATCGACAACGCAGTCACGGCCCGCTGGCAAGCCGAGAACGTCCAACCAGCGGCCCCCCTGGATGACGGTCTCTTTCTCCGTCGTGTCATGCTCGATCTCGCGGGACGTGTCCCAACCGTCCAGGAATGGAACGACTACGTCAACGATTCTTCGGCCGACAAAAAACAGCGTTTGGTCAGTCGGCTCATCGAATCCCCCGACTTTGCCTTTCATCAGCGAAACGAACTCGACCTGCTGTTGCTGGCTCGGCTGACGAACAATGGCGACTGGCGGAATTACCTTCTTGAAGCGAGTCGGGACAACCGGCCATGGGATCAAATCTTTCAGGAAGTTGTCCTCCCGGAGGTGCATCAACCCGAAAACCTGGGGACGGCCGCATTTCTCCGCGAGCGGGTCCGCGAACTCGATGACCTAACGAACGATACCGCCGTCCTGTTCTTTGGTGTGAATATCAGCTGTGCGAAATGCCACGACCATCCGTTGGTTGCCGACTGGCAGCAGGACCATTACTTCGGAATGGCCTCCTTCTTCCAGCGAACCTATAAGACGAAGACGAATTTCCTCTCGGAGAAGTTTGACGGCCGTCTCAACTTCAAAACCGTAGAAGGCGAAGAGAAACCGGCTCAGTTCATGTTTCTCACTGGGACGACCATCGATGAGCCGACCATCGAACGGACCGAAGACGAACTCAAAGAACTCCAGGAAGCGGTCAAGAAAGCGGAACGGGAAGACGACGCCGAAGTCCCGCAGCCCGATTTCCGCCCACGCAGTGAACTGGTTCGCTTGGCCCTGAACGATCAGGAGAAACATTTCTTCTCCCGCAACATCGTGAACCGCGTCTGGGCCAGACTCATGGGACGGGGATTCGTCGAACCGCTCGACCAAATGCATTCGGATAATACGCCAAGTCATCCGGAGTTGCTGGAATGGCTGGCCCTGGATCTTGAACAAAACGGCTACAACCTCAAGCGTCTGATGGCTGGGATCGTGTTGAGTGAACCGTACGCTCTGTCCTCAAAATGGACGGACGATGAACGTCCCAGCCCGGAGTTGTTCGCCGCGGCGGAACCGCGTCCGCTCAATCCGCGGCAATTGGCGTTGTCCACAATCGTCGCGACGATGCATCCCCAACAGGCTCCGGGATTGGAGAAACCGGAGGACTGGGAAAAGACCCGTGAGAATTGGGAGAATCGATCGAATCACCTCGCGGGGCAGCTTCCGATCCCCGATGAGAATTTCCAGGTGAGCGTCGAAGAGGCGTTGATGTTCAGCAACAACGACCATGTTGCCAATGAGTACCTTCGCGATTCGGGAGACCGATTGATCGGAGCCATGAAGGAACTGGAGACCGTCGATCAGAAACTCGACTTGTTGTTTCAATCCGTCTTCGCCCGACACCCGAATGACGCGGAGCGAACCAACATCACCAAGTATGTAAGTGAACGCAGCGACCGCGAGACGGCCGCCTGGCAACAAGTTCTCTGGGCTTTGCTGACATCTCCGGAGTTTCGTTTCAATCACTAGCTCGCCCGTTTCGCCGGACACTTGAAGTGTCCGGCAAAACGAGAACGAACAGCGTTTCAATCATTCGAAAGCCCAATGACAATGATTCAGAAATCAATATCTCGCCGCACATTTCTTGGAGCCTCGGCCGCTGGCGCGAGCTTGGCGGCCAACATGTCGGTTCTGGACGTCCTGCAACAAAAGACGTTGGCGGACGAACTCAAGCAACAGGGAAAAAGTGTCATCCTGCTCTGGTTGGCAGGGGGAGCGAGTCAACTCGAAACCTGGGATCCGAAGCCGGGCGCTCCGACGGGGGGGCCGTATCGTTCGATTCCGACGTGCGTTCCAGGTGTCGAGATCAGCGAGTTGTTGCCGAAGATGTCGCAGCGACTTCAGGAGACGGCGATCATCCGTTCTCTGAACACCAAAATCGCCGACCATGGCAACGGCTACAAACTGATGGAAACCGGCCGGGTCGCCGAACCGGGAATCGATTTCCCCCATCTCGGAGCAATCATCGCCCGGGAACTGGCCCAACGGGACAGCAAAGTCCCTGATTACGTCGCCATGTACACCGCGACCGAAGGCCGCCGCAAAGGGACCGCTGGATTCCTCAGTTCCCGGTTTGGGCCGATGTTCCTAACCGACAAGATGATGCCGGAGAACATGTCTCGACTGGAGTCGATCAGCGAGGTGGATCATAAAGAACGAGCGGCGCTGCGACAGATGCTCGCCAATGACTTCGCTCAGGCCGTCAAAAGTCCGACCGTGGATAGCCATAACTCCGCGTATGAACGGGTTCGGGGCCTGATGACGAGCGATACGCTGTTTGACATTGAGGAGGAGCCGCAGTCGGCACGCGACCATTACGGCCCCACGCAATTCGGCCAACAGTGTCTGATTGCCCGTCGACTGGTCGAGGCCGGGGTTCCCTTTGTGAAAGTCGCCCGTGCCTGGTGGGATTCGCACGGCCAGAACTTCGAGACGCACCGCGAACT
>JAGQQQ010000965.1 GCA_020426125.1 Planctomycetaceae bacterium | reverse complement strand
TTCCCTGTTACATCGACCAGTTCTATCCCGATGTTGGGATGGCAACCGTCGAACTGCTTGAGAAATTTGGCTGCGAAGTCGACTTCCCCGAAGCCCAAACCTGCTGCGGACAGCCGATGGCCAACACCGGTTGCTGGGATGACGCCGCACCATTGGCTCGCAGGTTTGTCAGCATTTTCCGAGATTATGAAGCGATCGTTTGCCCGTCTGGAAGCTGTGTCTCGATGGTCACGCACCATTACGATCCGTACTTCAAAGAAACGGATGTTGCGTACCAGACCGTTCGCGAGCGAACCTTTGAATTGACTCAGTTTCTCACAGACATTCTGAAGATCGACTCGCTCGACGTCTCCTTTCCCTACCGTGTCGGGCTGCACAACAGTTGTCACGGCCTCCGCGAACTTCGACTGGGGGGATCCTCCGAACGGATGGAAACCCGAGAGAACAAAGCCGTTCAACTCCTGAAACTGGTTCAGGATCTCGAACTCGTTGAACTCTCGAGAACCGACGAGTGTTGCGGATTTGGAGGTACCTTTGCGGTCTCGGAAGAAGCCGTTTCTTGCATGATGGGGAATGACCGGATCCACGATCACGAGACCGCAGGGGCACAAATCATCACTGCTGGCGACATGTCTTGCTTGATGCACCTTGACGGCCTCCTCCGCCGACAGGGGAAACCGATGGAAGTGATGCACCTCGCTGAAATCCTGGCCGGCCGTACACCAAGGCGAGTCTCTGCCGACGAGACGGCCTCAGGCACGAATTAACGGGGGGATCACGTGTTAACGGGGGGATCACGTGGTTGGGAAACGGAGAATCGTGATCCCCATGAGCCTATTCGCAAGTCCCGGTCGACGAGTCGGCGAACAACAGCTGTTCGCATCCGGTTTCGAAAGTGCAACGCCTGCGCGGATTCCTGGGATGAGAGCCCGAACAGGGGAAATTGTATCGTCCTCGGAGAGGAAACCGACGCACAGGGAATTGCAATCCGTTATGTGATGCCTCATGCTTAATCAAAAGTGCCACTCTTAAAGGACGCACAGTCTCGATTTTTCTTCTATCGCTCTTAGGGAAGTTCTTCGGCCATGTTCAACCACATCATTCGCCCCCTTTTCTGCGCGCATCGCCGATTCACAGGCCGACGTTCCCGTCGTTTTTCTCACTCTCCAGTTGAAAAGTTGGAGCAGCGGGTTCTGCTCACGACGTATGTGGTAGACAATACGGGAGACGCAAACGACGGGAACTTCTCGGCGGGACAACTCACATTTCGCGAGGCCGTCGTTCTAGCGAACAACAATTCGGGACCGGATGTCATTCAGTTTTCCCCAAGCATCGCTGGGAGCACGATTCACTCCGGAGGGAATTTTGGATCGTTTGGAGATCTGGAGATCACTGGGGATGGGGCTCAACCCATTACGATTACTGGAACGGGATTCAGCCATGCTCTGGGAGATCTGACGATTCGTTTTCTAAGATTCGAGGGATGTTACGCAAACAATGGAGGCTTTGGTGGCGCCATTTACTCCCGATCGACTGCGGGCATGCTCTCGATTCATGACAGTCAGTTCGTGAACAATCGAGCCCGACAGGTTGGTGGCGCCATTTATGCGGAATCCGGTGGGGCCGGTGTCGAAGTCTTTGACTCCCACTTCTCAGGGAATTCTTGCCAATTCAGTGGAGGAGCAATCTATGCGGGCGGATTGACGTCTCCCCTTCACGTTGAGGACAGCAGTTTCAGCGCAAATCGTGGTTACACAGGGGGCTCAGCGATCTCAACATCGGGAGGGGAGATTCTTCGTTCCTATTTCACCGGCCACGACGGAACGGGCCACGCCGTGGCCAATCATGGAGGAAGTGAACTGGTGATCGTTGACAGTACGATTGCAGGGAACGGGAATGTGGGGGGAATTACGAACGGAGGGACACTCTACGTCATTAATAGCACCGTCTCGGGAAACCATGCCTTCAGCAATGGAGGCGGGATCCACAACTCGGGTTCGTTGATCGTGACGAACTCCACGATCGTTTTTAATGAGGCACAGGGGGCAGGGACGTTTGCAACAGGGGGGGGAATCTATTCCACAACCTCGAATGTCATCTTGAATAACACAATTGTCGGCGGCAACTATCGCGTCGGCCCTGGGTCAAGCTCGGACATTGTTGTCACAATCAATGACAATCCTGGCACGATCAATGTCGCCATTAGTCACAACAACCTGATTGGAGACGCCGACTCGGCTGGCGGATTGATGAACGGCTCCAGCGGGAACATCGTTGGGGTGAACGGAGTCGGGATCCGAAACCTTGCTCAAGTGATCGCTCCATCACCTGCGGACAACGGCGGACCAACACTCACGCATGCGCTCGTGTCCGGAAGCGTGGCGATCAACGCGGGAGACAATGCCTTTGCGATTGACAGGATGACCAATCCGCTCGCATTTGATCAGAGAGGAACCGGCTTTGACCGTGTGATCGGTGGAACGGTCGACATCGGGGCTTTTGAGGCCGCCGAGGAACCGATTCGTCCAGACGATCTCATCTTGTTTGACCAAGTCAGCGGCCGTTGGAAAGTGGGACGAAACGAGGGCAATTCGTTCAGCTGGGTCGATGGCCCTCGCTGGAATCCAGCAAGTGGATGGCAGACTTTTACCGGGGATGTCAACGGAGACGGATTTGTGGATGGCATTGGATTCAATTCGAGCAATGCGGTTTTCGTGGCTCTGAACGATGGCCTTGGGCAATTGACGACCGTGTCGGCTGGGGGATTCAATTCGACGGCCGTCTTCAGCTATCCCATGGTGGGAGACTTCGACGGCAATGGAACCGTCGATTTCGTCGCCCAACTTTCCAGTGGCGAATGGTTCAGCAAGCGGTGGAACGGGACCAGCTTCGAAACGGGATTCTACGGTCGATGGACCCCCGACGGCTGGTCGGGATTCCGGGTGGGAGACTTCAACGGGGATCAGGTCTCCGACATTATCGGGCTCAGGGACAGCACCGATGGAACGCGAGCCAATTGGA
>JAGQQQ010000046.1 GCA_020426125.1 Planctomycetaceae bacterium | reverse complement strand
CACGCCCATGACAAGGGAGTTGTTCACCGCGACATCAAACCATCCAACCTGATGGTTGCCAAGAGCGGGCTGATCAAGCTGACCGATATGGGCCTGGCCCGTGCGATGGATGACGATATTGACACATCCATCACACGCGACGGAACGACCGTCGGGACTGTTGACTACATGTCCCCCGAGCAGGCAGTCGACAGCAAAGCCGCGGACATTCGCAGCGATATCTACTCACTCGGCTGTACCTGGTATCACATGATCACCGGGCAGCCTCCCTATCCCGATGGTAGCGTGACGAATAAGCTCACGGCTCATGCCACATTTCCGCTTCCGGATCCCCGGTTGCTCAACAAAAAAATTCCCGAACCGGTCGTGGCCGTGATCCATCGCATGATCGCGAAGAAACCAGAGGACCGGTATGCCACCCCTGCGGAACTGATCAACGATCTGGAGAGTGAGTCCATTCTTCGGGGGGAAGAGCCAATTGACCTGCTCGCCGTTTTTGCGGAAGACGAGTATGAGGAGCCGGATTCCCAATTTGATGACGATGGTTCCGCCACCCCGGACTCTCCCACTCGTGAGGTCACGAGAGAACCTGTCGATGGGAGGCCATCTGGATCGCCGGTCCCTTCGGGGTCCCGTCGGCTTTCCCAGCGTGACGATGAGGTTAGTCTCAGGCCGTTAGCTGAACAGGAGGAGTCCGGTTCAGGAGAACTGCCTTCGAAGGATCGAAAAGTCCTTCGAAGGATGGAGTTCGAAGAAACGGACGAGGAAGACCACCGGGCGGCTCCCAGACAACCCCTTGCGGAGAGCCCTTTGCCGTCGGCCAAGCCGCCACGCGAAATCTTGAAACGAAGGAAGTACGGCGAGGAAGACGAGGATTCCCAACGAGATGACGTCTTCTCACTGGATGAGGACGATGCGGAGGAGAACCATCCGAGGCCAAAATCACCCTCTCGGAAAAACAGTCGGAAGGTCAAACGTGGTCGTCGGGAAGGGACCCGGTCCAGCACCGCGCCAACGGAAGAACCCAGCGATTCGGATGATGTGACTCTCGACGAGCTGAGGAACCGGTCTCGGCGGCGGAAGCAGGATCAAGGGATTGAAGCTTCGACGGACGAAAGCCAAACACCAAAGAACAAGAAATCCCCCGCCGCGCCTCCTCCACGAAAGCGAAAGACCACTCGCAAAACCGGATCGAAACGAACATCCGGTTCGCCTGACACGCCACCTTCGAAAACCAAGGCGAAAGGACTGAAAGTTCGCTTCGAGGGAAAACGGTTGGCAATCGTCCTTGTTGGCGTTGTCTTTTTCGGCGGGATTGCCTGGTATTTCAGTCGCCAAGCTATGACGCGGAGCCCGGCAGATGATCCTGCTCAGGAAGGCCCCGAATCGGACCAACCCGATGTTGTGGTACAAAGCCGGAATCCCGACCAAGCTTCCTCCCCAGAGGGATCGCCCGACTTTAAGGAACTCGAACCCCAGCGCACGGCATCGTTGGGCGATATTCTTCCTGATTGGATGAAATCGGGTTGGACGTACCCAGCGCGGAACACGCTGCCGACCATCGTGGTGGAGCGAGGCAGCGAGCCACGCGGCAATTCCACTACGACACTGACGCGAGCATGGGAACGGCTCGCTGGAAGTCCGGGTCGCGTTGAATTCCGAGACCGGGAACCGCGATCGTTTCAGAGGCAAACTTTGGAAAACTGCTCTCGCCGAATCCTCGCGGGCTTGGAATCCGGGCAGGCCACAGTTCTCCTCAATTCCGAGGTTTTGAATTCGTCTAGCTGGTTGTCAATCAGTAAAGGGACCCTGGAGATTCAGAATCTCCAATTTGTTGTTGAAACCACGGACATCCCGAATGAAACCGCCCTGTTCAGTCTTCAAGACGGGAACGTCATTCTTCGGAACTGCTCATTCCACTGCCGAGGAGACCAGGCGTTGTCCGTGATCCGGGTGTCGGGAAACAGCGAGGAGGGAAACAGGATTTTGGTCGAGAATTGTGTCGCTTCCGGTCCAGACATCGCGTTCATGAACGTGGACGGGGTCCCTGTCGATTGCATGATCCGTAATACGTTTCTGGCGACCGATGGCGGCTCTCTGGTGATTCAGAATTTGGACACGGCAAAGTCGGCTTCTCACCTTCGCGTGGTGGATTCCACGGTCCTCACTGGTCGAAATCTCATGCGGTTCTCGAAACGAGGGATTTCCTTCCCGGCTCCCGTCGTCGATTTCCGGGAGTCGGTCTTTGCCACTCCGGGACCATCCCATGCGGCGGCCATCTGTCTTGAAAACTGGCCAGGAGATGGGGGTTCCGTGGCAAGGACTTTCCAAGTCCATTCGGAAAATGTGCGTTGGGCTGGGTGGCCACAACTGGCGTCGATTTCCTTCGAACGGAGCCCACAGGAGAGTGCCGTCGACATCATCGGCTGGCAGCGGTTGTTCTCGGAGGAAATCCCGAGTGATGACCTGATTTCGGGCGTAAATGGCTGGGGGCCAGAGACATCTCTGTCTGAACTGCCTTTGGCCGTTGTTGATGAGGCTTTGTCACCCCTGACTCACGCCGGTTTGGGGAATCGTGCCCATTTAGGAGCATCCGGGTTGAATCTCGATGCCCCAGCTGGAGAATGGTTTGACCGAACTCTCGCATGGGGCCAAGCGGAGAGGATTCTCCGGGATGATCCGGACCTGGAGGTTGGAAAAGATCCCATCCGGCTCGACCTGTCACGTGCGAGCGAGATTCGGAAATTGACCCAACCCGCGGAATGTCCGGATGGATCCCAGGTTCTGTTGTCTGGTTCCGGAGTCCGGTCTCTTCCCTTCCTGGAATTCCAGAACCGGCACCTGAAAATCACATTTGAACAAACAAAGGGAGCCACGCTTTCTTGCCGTCCCGAAGCGGGATCCAGCAATCGCCCCTTGTTCCTGATCGACGGGGGCCACATTGAGATCGAGAATCTCGACTGCGCGATGCCAGCATCCGGGTCTGAAGAATTTCCAGGGACACTTGTGCGAACAATGAACGGAGGCCGTGTGACGCTCCGGAACTGTGAGGTCAATGGACTCGACCCCAATGGCTCTCCCTTGATTCAATTGGGGCAGGCGCCGCCCCAAGCGAAGGCTTCGGAAGTTACCCATAGCTTTCTCAAGTCGCGAAGCGCCAGCGTTGGTCATTCAGAAACCAGCCAGCCGCTGATTGTGTCAAACTCCGTTGTTGCGAGTGAGGGATCGTGTTTTACAGGACGCTGGTCAAACGTTGCTCCCGCACCGCTCATCCTTCGCAGATCGACCTTTGCTTTCGGTAACGCGCTCATCGACATTGCGTCGTCGGAATCAAAGGGCGCTTGGCCGGTCGTCGCTTCCGAGTCGGTTTTCCTGCCGCTGAGCCCTGGAGTCAACAGCCCGACTTTCTTTGTGATTCCCGAGAATTCCTCGTTGAGGTCACCGCCGATCTCGTGGTGGGAAGACGCCTGTGGCGAGTCCCCTTTGATCGCTGGCCGTGTCAAACACCGACAGGGGGATTCCTGGAGCATTCACACGACTCAGGAATGGCTCGATGCTGTCGGACCGGCTCACGTCACGTTCCGACTTTCCTCACAGGCTGGTGTGTTACTGACCTCTGGGATTCCCCCATTTCCTCGATTGACCGCGAGCAGCGTTCAGCTCGATCCGAGTTGCCTGGCTTCAAAATGGTCTGTCGATGGCGGTTCGGTGGGAGCAATGATTGACCAGATTGGGATCTCTCGGCAAGAGCAGAAGCCCGAGTCGCCGGGAAGTTCGACCCCCAATCGCCCAAGTTCCGGTCGGGCTCAGTTCTAGTTTGACGCGCTCGATGTTTTTCAGCGTTTCAGCCTGGTGAAAAGAGACGTTCCGGTTGTTGGAAGCCAACCCTTCAACCGAATTCGGGAGATCCCCCTGACGTCATGGAATCAAAGCGATGCCAGGGGAAACTCCCCAATTTGAGGATGGCATTCGAAGCGGCTCTTCGAAACTTCCGAATCGTCGTCACGGTCACCGAGACCTCACCGCTCCCAAGTCAGTCGTTTGAAGGAATTCGCTCAAGATGTGGCACTCTCACCCGGGAGAGTTCTTCGTCAAGTCCGTGGTAGTCTCGCACGTTGAGCGCTGCCCCATCGGTGAGGATGTCCAGGTTGGTCATGACAACCTCGTCGCCCGGTTGGACTCCAGATCTGACGAGTGCGAAAGTTTGGATGGTGGCAGCGATCTCAATTGGCCGTCGTCTTGCGATTCGCGTGACGCCAGCCTGAGAATCGTCCACCGGGACTGCCAGAAACACTTCCTTATCGACGATGGCATCTCGGGGAACGAGAACTCCGTCGTCCTGGGAAAACTGGTCCGCCCGAATTCGGGCGTAGACGAACGTCCCCGGTTTGAGTGGTTCGTCCTGTTCACGATTCAACACCTCAACATAGGCCTTGACCGTCCGTGTCTGTTCGTCCGCCTGAGGAGCGAGTCGCGAGATCTGTCCGGTCCAGACCGTGCCCCCGTTCGCATTTGGACGAAACCCCTCCTGATCACGAGCCAATTGCACGATGGGAAAGACCTGTTGCTCGATCAGTGATTGGACCTTCGCCGCATCCCCGATGGACAGCGGAATCGGCACTTCGATGCGTTCGCTATCGCTGATCTCGACAAGGGGATCGCCCGGCCTGACGTACTGTCCCAACTCAACAAAGACCTGTTGAATTCCGCCGGAAAACGGAGCGTAAACGGTCGCCTTCTGGAGATCCTCCAATGCGAGTTCCACATCAATCTCATGGGACCTCTTGCGAGCTTCCATCTCCTTCTTGCGGTCATCATAGAGATTGTTCTCGCTCTTCAGGCGAATATTCGTTTCGTTCATCTGATCCAGTTCAAGTTTGGCGCGATCCACGGCCGATTGCGACCCCGCTTGCTTGTTCAGAAGTTCGATCTGCCGATCAAGATCGCGTTGAACCGTTTCAATTCGTTGTCGCAGGTTCTCAAGCAAGTTTTCATTGGTTTCGTTCTCCTCTTCAAGCAGTTGGAGACTGGCTTCGTCTTGTTTGACGGTTGCCTGGGCCTGTTCCCATCGATTCTGATAAGTCTTCGGATCGATCTGGAGGATCAACTCACCGGGAGAATCGACGGACTCGCCTTTCTCGTTCCCCGAGTTCGGTGGTCCGCTCAAGAAGCGCCCCACTCTCAGGTCATTCGTTCCCGTTACCTTCCCAGAGACTTCCGCGGAAACGGTCACGACCCGATCTGCACGCGCTGTTCCAAACGAATTGACATACCGCTGGAGCGATGCCCTCTCAACCTGGTACGCCTCGACCCGGATCAGTTCCACCGACGGATCATCGCGCGGGGGATCGGCCTTGAAACTGGCAAAGAATCCGAAAATTCGGAAAGCGATCCCCAGCACAACAACTGCGAGAATCACGCTCAAAATGAAACGCCACCAAAACGGCGCGGCGGGCTTTTTCTCGCCGGTTCCAACTGGGTGAGCGGAGTCAGACGGCGTCCCCTTTTGCTCGGCAATCGCGGACGAAGCAGGAGAGATGGGTTGAGTTGTGACGGCACCGGAATTCAACGAAACGCTCCAGATTCCTTGGCGATGATAGGCGAGATCGTAACCCGTGAGGAATGGCGTATTCTAGGCAACACTCGGATCGGGGTCATGGTCCGTTTCCGTGATTCCGGACGAACACCTCGATTTCCATGTATGCGTTCTCTCCGCTGAGAGTCCGACGCGGTCAAGGGGCGTTTGAGCCGTCGCTCGTTCGAAAACCACTGTCGCTAGCCCCTCGGCTACCAAATCCCGTGTCCTTTTCAAACGTCCCGGTTTCCGATGAATTGCCGTGAATCATTGACATTCCGTTTTGGGAGACAGGACACTCCAGTGATTCCCAATTCATATGCGAACCAGAGGGATTCTCGATGAAGCTTGTACTCTTCACTGCAATGATGACATGCGGCTGCCTTTATCTATCCACGAGGCTGATCGCCGAAGAACCCCCGACGACGAGGTTTGCGGAGAGTTTTGAAAACGGATCCGCCCGTTGGGAACCAACGGACGCCAAGGCATGGGAAGTCGTCGCCTTAAAAGAGGGGGGCCACGCATACCATCTCATCGGCAATAGCCAATACAAACCGCCACATCGCAGTCCATTCAACATCTCCCTGATCAAAGAGCACGCATTCGGGGATTTCGAGCTAACGGCGAGAGTGAAGACGCTTCAGACGTCCCGGGGACATCGGGACATGTGTCTGTTCTTCGGATATCAGGATCCGGCTCACTTCTACTACGTGCATTTGGGAGAAAAAGCCGACCCGCATTCGAACCAAATCTTCATCGTGAACGACGCTCCCCGTACCGCAATCAGCGAGCAAACAAGCGAAGGGACTCCCTGGAAGGATGATACTTGGCATCAGGTCAAGCTCGTGCGGAAACTCAAAGACGGGCGCATCGAAGTCTACTTCGATGACATGAAGTCCCCGCAGATGGTGGCCCATGATCAGCATTTCGGAGCCGGACGTGTCGGTGTCGGCTCGTTTGACGACTTCGGGCTTTGGGACGATGTCGAGATCCATTCCCTTGACGGAGAGTAACTGGCACCGGCTGAGACGCTCCGGAAATCATTCAGAGAGTCTGGCGACTCGTCACCGCATTCCCATCTATTGGATCACGATCCTCGGACGATCTCACCCATTTCGCGGAATGGCCCGGCCTCTCGCAATCCAAGGGGCGTAAAGCCTTCATTGTTTCCCGTTCACCGATTTGATGATTCGAGTGGAAAAATCCGAAAAATCCGCAAATCTTTCCTAATCCCCTAAATCGTCACAACTCGCATTGTCGATGACTGAGAAAGCTGAACTACGCGCGAAATGGATTCTGGCCGTTTGTTCAGTTCCCTATATTCGGGGCCGGATTCATTGACTTAAGGAGACATCCATGCGACGGAGCGCGTGTCTTTTGACGATTCTTGGGATGACGGTACAAAGCGCCGTTGGTGCGGATTCCCTGGTTCCCGGGGTTGAGCCAGCGACGACTCCCCGAACGTTGCAGTTTTTTTCCGCCGCGAAGACCTCCGAAGAGGATTCTGCCGCTGCTCCCCAGAAATTCCAACGAAATTCCGTGTCTGTCGAGACGGCTCAGGATACAACCAATCCTCCCTCGCCTCCGGCTGGGGTTGCCCAACTCGCCGGAGAAGGTATCGATATGACACCCGGCGGGACGAATCGGCAGTTGAAGCCTGCCAGTTCGACCGATGTCGTCGAAGAGAACACTGGGGTTGTCCACGCTTCGTTTGACGCTGACGGAGATGTCAGCGAGTCCAGTCTGATCCAACAGGTTCGGGGAGAGCGATTCGGGGCTCCGCCGCCATTTCCCGGGATGGAAGCCGCGAAAACGCGAGAAGCATCCCCTTCGGCCCCTGCGCCGTCCCTGACCGATCCCATCAGCATTTCCAGCCAACCGACATCCGCTGTTCAGCAAGAAAACCCTTTCGCGGCAGCCAAGGTGACGGCTCAAGAGAAAGCGGAACCCACCCAGGTTGCCACCGCCGCGCCGAACCTGGATCAGCCCGCTTCAGTTCCAGCCGTGAAAGCGGATGCCGGGCCCATCACACCGACTTTGAAGGTCGAATGGCGAAAGCAATCCGATATCAACGTTGGTCAGGAATGCCAGTGTCAGTTGGACGTCTCGAATCCTGGCAAATCTAAGGCATCAGCTGTCGAAGTGCGTGCTTTCTTTCCCGCCACCGTCCGATTAACGAGCGCCGAACCCGCTCCGACACAAGCGGACAAATTTCTCGGATGGGAGTTTGACGAACTCAGTCCCGGCGAAGAACGGACCATTCAAATCGCGATGATTCCTCTTCAAAGAGGGTCGATCGATACTCGAGCGGACGTCCGCTTCTCCAGCACTGCGACAAGCTCGTTTGTCGTTGCCGAACCTCTCTTAGCTGTCGAAATCGGTGGGCCGGAAGAAGTGATGGTCGGCGAATCCGCCTCACAGATGGTGACCGTCAGCAATCCCGGCACGGGAATCGCGACGAATGTTCAAGTGGAAGCGGTGATCCCAGGCGGGCTCGAACATGCTCGCGGTGGTCGCTTACTTATGGATCTCGGTTCCCTGAACCCTGGGGAATCCCGAAGCGTTCGTCTGGCTTTGGCCGCGGCCAAAAGCGGAAATCACGTTGTCCGAGTTCAGGCCCGTGCGGATGCCGGTCTGGTTCGCACCGCGGACGCGGAAGTGTCTGTCATCGCTCCCAGCCTTCAAGCAGGAATTCAAGGGCCAGGCCTTCGTTACCTCGGCCGACAGGGCATCTTTACCTTGTCTGTGACGAACGATGGGGCTGTTGCCACCGACAACGTTCGCGTCATGCACAAGATCCCAGATGGCTTCGAGTTTGTCGGCTCTGATCGCGGAGCACAGTACGATCCAGCGACGGGACTGTTGACCTGGTTCGTCGGTCGGCTCGATACCGAACAGAAGGCCAGTATGAAGGTGACTCTGGCCGCAAATAAGATGGGTGAGTTCCATCACTTTGTTCGAGCCACATCGGAAAATGGCAGCCTCAGCGATGCCGAAATGCGGACCCTCGTAGAGGGGGCCTCCGCCCTCGACATTCGAGTTCGTGACCTGGATGACCCGGTCGAAGTGGGAACCGAGACAGTCTACGAAGTGTTGGTGAAGAACGAAGGTTCTGCCGCCGCGAAGAATGTCGGACTCGCTTGTGAACTGGCCCAAGGCATGACCTGTCTCTCCGCTGAAGGCCCCGCCCAGCACATCGTCGAAAATGGAACGGTTGTCTTCCGGACGATTTCCGAACTCGCCCCCGGGGAATCCGCGACCTATCGTGTGAAGGTTTCTGCGGACCGCGCCGCGAGTCTTCGCTTCCGGGCACGGCTCTCCAGCGAATCCATCGCCGAGCCCCTCACAACGGAAGAACTCACCAAGTTCTACGGCGAATAATTCGCCAAGTCGAGAACGGGATATTTCCTCACACGGTCGCCAGCAACAGTTGGCGACCGTGTTTGATTGCGCTTCCCGCCACCAACAGACGATGTTCGCACAAGCGGTCCATCGACAACCGAGCGACATCTGACTTCGGGAGTGCGGACGGAGATCCCTTTCATTCGGCGATGATGATCCCGTTCATCACCAGCCAATGGCCCGGAAACGTGCACAAATACGGGTAGTGCCCCGGCTGGTCCGGGACTTTGAAGTAGATCGTGTATTCATCCCGGGGAAGCACGAGATCGGTGTACGCGATCACATCGCTGGTGTCGGGGACATAATGCCGGGCCGCCGCGTCGGGATCGGCGACGAGTTTGTTGGCCATCTGTCCGACTCGCTGCAGGGTGCCCGGTTTGATCACCACGAAGTTGTGGGGGACCACGTCCGGGTTTTTGAAGGTGACACCAATGTTTTCGCCCCGCTTTGCCCGGAATTCCCGGGTCTTGTAGGACAGATTGGTGCCCGCTTCGATCATGACCATCCGAGCGTTCGGGAGTCGACGCCGGTGCAGGTTGGGCTCCATCTTGGTGGCCAGGGTCAGGTCCGTCAAAATGGGATGACGGGCGATGGGCATCGTCCGGGGTTCATAGCCGATGATCTCTGTAAACGGCTCATCTAACGCATGAACCGTCAGCATCAGATCAACGCCGTGATCCCCTTCGGGATGCAGCCTCAAGTGCAACTGGTTCGCGGGTTGAATCTCGGGGATTTCCAGAAAGATCGACTTCCCATCAGGAAGCATGGTCACGCTGCGAATCCTGAGCACGTCGTGCCCCTTCATCCCGGGGTGCAGCGTGGACATCTCAGGAGAGCCGTAGCTGGCGCCATAGCGATAGTTCCAACATTGCGCGAAGTGGCTCCCGGGAGCTGTGGAGATGGGGGCGTTCAGTAGATCAGAGAACGTAACGCGGATCCCGTTTTCGTGGACGTGAAAGTCGACCGGCAACTGGACGTTGTCCCCCGTGTAGCGGACGCGCTCGAAGCTGCCATCGTCCGGCGTGTAGCTCCCCCAGCCAGCCATTCCCGTGACATAAAGTTGGCCGTCGTGCGGGCTGAACCGGCCGCGATGGACTCCTGATCGGAAGTCCCCCGGGAGCAGGACGAGGCCGCCTTGAAGCTGGCCCCGGACCTCGTCACGCAACAGGAGAAAGTGGGATCCCGCGCCGAAGGAGAGATGAACCATCTTCCCTTGCACTGGTCCCCAACGATCGCTGTCAATGAAGACTTGCCCGCCGCTGGAGTTGTCCAAGCCGCGCGGCAGATAGACCAACGGCAAATCGGGCGCGCGGTCGTCTCGCGGGCCGCGATATCCGAAGAATGGGGGATTAAACCCGCCGATCAGATCGTCGCCGTCCTGAAATCCGGAGTTCCGCCCGGGCTGGAACGCACAAATCATCGATGCCGGGGTCCATTCTCCTTCCGAGCAGGGAACGGTAATCGTGCCATCGGCGGCGAGTCCGATGCCATCGGGATTTCGAAACCCGGTCGCGATGACATCCGCCTTCTGTCCATCAGCCGAAATACGAACGACTCCCTGGTTCCCGGAGGCAAAGTAGAACCGTCCCTCGTCATCACGCTCCAGTCCGCAAATGAAGTCATGGCCAGCCGGAGAGGTCTCGTAGGCGTTGCTGAAACACTCGTAGAAATCGGCTTCCCCGTCGTTGTTCAGGTCATGCAGACGGGTGATCTGGTCACGTCCGAGAACGAAGATGCCGTCATCATCAACCACGAGGCCAAGCGAATGGTGAAGTCCAGAGGCGAACCGCTGCCAGGTCGCCTGTTGAGACGGAGACTCGTAGTCGGTGACACGCCAGACATCCCCCTGCATCGTACAGACGAGTGCGGAACCATCCGGGAGAAACGCATTCCCGCCGCAGAACAGCAGCGCGTTCCACGGATTCTCAAACGGCATCCCGATACGATCGACCGTATACGGCGACCGCGTCCCCAACTGAATCGCCGTGGTCAACTTTTGTGGCCATTGGCGCGACGCCTTCGGCAATTGCTTCATCAGCGGATGTTCGTCAAGTTTAAAGACTTGCCGTTGAAAGGATCCCCCCTGACCACTCGGAACATCGAGGTAGTCAGTGCCGTTGATCGTGTAGGCAAATCCAATTTGGGAACCGACGCGATAGTAGCCGAGATACTTTGGCGACTGACCTCCCTCTGTGGGGGCCGGTTTTTCAAGCGGAGTCCCGACCATTTTGAGGCCGTGCATGAAGCCGTGTCGCACGGACGAAAACTCGACAAAGCCTCCCTTCCAAACCGCGTCATACTGCAGCGTGTCGGGATTGAAGCAACACGCGAGATTGGATTCTCCTCCCAGTTGGACACACACTCCGCGTGGAACGGTCACGCCTGCTCCGCGAAAGATCCCGCACTGCACGGAACCGAGAATCGTTTCATTCCAGCGACCATCGGCCCACGACTCTTCGTTCTGATTTCCCCAGTGCCCTTGGTCGCCCCCATCGAGGCCGGGGAAATCTGGAACGAGCGAAACGGACTGGTCTCCTTGCCGGAAATACTCCGCCTCCTTCGTATAGAAGTCATAGATCCGATCACGGTTGACCGGCTCCCCCGCGTTGGGCCAGTTCTCCGCGATGAGGGGCGCTTTGTCGAAGGGGAACTTCGCGGGGCCGTGCAAATGGGCCTGCGCATGGGAGAGAATAGCGTCAAGTTCCTTCGCGGCGATCTTCTCTTCCTGTCCGAGATTCAAGACCAAAGCGAGGATGTCGCGGCGTTGGTCGGGTGTCATCCCCGCGAAGAGGCCATCGGGCATGAGCGTGCCCACTTCCTGCCGGGCTTCCAACTCCTCTTTCGCAAGTTGATGGACGGTCCCCGTCGTGGGATCGCGAAGCACGAGCGTCTCGTCGTTCTCCTCGACGACATAGCCGCGGAGGACTTTGCCTTCGGCGGTGATCACCGCGTGCGCGATGAACTCCTTCTTCACGTGCTGCCTTGGCCAGAGAAGTGACTCGACAAGATACTCTGGCTTCTGGTCAATGCTGACTTTGGACAGGCTGGGGCCGACGTCCCCTCCCCGTTCCCCGATCTTATGGCAGTTGATGCAGGCAAACTTCGCGGAACTGAAGACCAAGGCTCCCCGGGCCGGATTTCCCTGACGCCCCATCTCCATCAATTCGGCCACCAGTTCGGGCGAATGTTCCGGCACTGGTTGGCGGAGTTGATCACTCAACGAGTCCTTTGTTTCTGGACGCCAGGAGAGCAATCGGCTTTCCTCAGGAACGGCATCGCCCTCGCGTTCATGGATCCCCTTCAGAATGTCGACTGACTCGATCGATCCAGCACTGCGAATGGTCCCTTCCACCAGGCGTCCAATCCCCAATCCTCCTGGGACGGCCGCAGCGTTCTTGGACTGAATCTTCTGATCCGCAACGGTTTGGCCATCGACGAGCAAGCGGACACGATCCTGTTCATAGAGCATCGCCAAATCGTGCGGCTTGCCGTCGCAGATCATCGCGGAGGAGCGGACATGGTCCGGCTCCATTCCTGGAAGATAGGCGGTGAAGTGCCCGCTCCCGGCCATCGAGAAAATCTCCCAGTGGGCACCCGACCGCTTCTCATCGCTGGCCACGAGAATGTTGTAACCATCGTGCTGAGCCAGCGTCGCCCGGCAGCGGACGGTGATCGGTGGATGCCGGTAGTCCGCCTTGCCCGGGAGAACAGTCCCCGGATTCATCCTCCCCATTTTGGCCGGCGGCTTCCAGGTCTTGGGAGTCGGTTTCTCTCCGGCGGGCTTGCCGTTGATCTGGGGAAGTAACCAGGACAGTCCGTTGAGATTGTCCTGAAGGCGGTCCTTCGCGTTCTCCTGAGTGTGGTTCAAAATTCCGATGGGGCCATCATACTCGCTCTCCACGATGATCTTCAGCAACTTGGCATCCAGTTCCCCTTCTCCGAGGGGGAGAATCTTCTGGCCGATCTGATCGCCGTCTCGCGTCATGCCATTGAGGTTCAGACACAAGAGGAACGGCTTCATCGTCTCCAGTAACTCCGCGAATCGGTCGACATGCGGATGGCCATGATGCAGGTTGTAGACAATCCCCACATTGGGGAGATGGAGTTCCTTGATGATTGCGATCTGATTCTCCGGTTCTCCGAACCAACCGCCATGGTTGTACAGTCCCACCTCACAGCCAATCTCTGCCGCGGCCTCAGCAATCGGTCGAATCCTGGCCGCCTCGGCCTTGACGCGAGCCTTTTGTTCCACTTCATTCCCGGTCGGTCCCCCGCTGCCGGTGACCCAGAGTTGGGTTTTGACGTCATGCCGTTTGAGGACATCGAGGATCAGCTTTGCCTCGTCGTTGAGGACGGTCGGAAACCACCACGCTGTGAGTTCGATACCGTGTTGCTTGATCGCCTCCATCTCGGCATCGAAGGTCGGAATGTGCTGCGCGCGGTAGTCGTACGCATACTTTGAAATTCCCAAGTCGTTGAGCATCTCCGCCCGTTCGTCGGGAGTGCGGTCCCGGTCATCGAACGGCACGATGCACCACGCGACGAGATTGTCCTTCTCGAAGATCTCGACCGCATCTTCCGCAAAACCCGAAGCGTGCGCCAGCAGCGAACTCAGCAAAGCAACGGCAAAAAACAAATGTCGCATGGTCATCTCTCGTCTTTGCTTCTCGGAAGCAACCGTGCTGTTGAAAAAGAGAGTGGAACTTCCCCGGTCAATTACAGGGATTCCAGGAAATTCGTCGACAGGTTCAACACCTGCTGCGTCTCGGCCCAATGGATCTGATGGGGTGTGCTCAAGAACTGCTCACGGGTGATCATCTTGTTCTGGCAAACCCGAACGGCGTCGTCATCGGTGAGCATCCCCCCGCTACGAATGTCCGCCTGCAGGAGCATTGTGGGGCACTGGATGGCATCGAACGCGGCGTTGCCATCGAAGCCCTTGAGCCAGACCCGTTCGAGAATGGGATCGCACACGTGCGGATCGAGTTGCTTCAGGCAACTGACCGTAAATCGTAGCGACGCCTGATCCCGCATATCGGCCATCCGTCGGCGGCTGTTGTCTTGGGGGTTGTCGATCTCCCAATTCGAGATCCGTTCCAACCGGTCCTGATCGCTTCCACCAGCCTCCGCGACGTCGCGATACGCCTGGAACATGCTCATCAGCGGAGTGGTCACAATCCGTTCGCCCATGGTCTCCATCGGCGGGTCTTCGAGGATCGCTCCGACCACGCGGTCGGGAAACTCCGCCGCGACGGCCGCCGCGACCATTGCCCCCAGTGAGTGACCGTAAACGCGAAGTGGCCCGGTCATATGATCGCGAACCAGTTCAAAGACGTCGTCACAATAGTCTTTGACCAGATAGGAATCGGCCCGGTCCGACTGGCCGTGTCCGCGATGGTCGAGTGCGTAAACGGTATGCCGGAGCACAAACTGCGGGAGCAGCGGCAAAAATGTCTGCCAGCGACGGGTGACACCATGCAACAGTAACAACGGCGGCCCATTGTCCGGGCCAATCGCAACATTGAGTTTGCGGTGATGAATTTGACGTGGTTCTTCCACGAGCATGAGTTTCAACCTTTGAGGAGGAAGGCAGACATCCGATCGAAACCCCATAGCGTAGCGAGTCGATCATGGAGAGCGAAGACTGGCGGAAATGACTCTGCCAGGGAATGAAACTTCTCCTCACCGGAGCCGGGGTGTCGGCATGTTTTGAACAGCCCCTGACGAAAGACTTGTCCGCAATCGCGAATGCCGAACATTCAATCGCGGTTCTTGGAATTCGAGTTTTCCTCCGCCCAGTCGCTTGGTGTCATCCTGTCCCATTTCGCCACGTTGCGAATCAGCGACCAAGCTTGTTCCTGTCGGGACGGGGACTCATTCCTCGCCTTTCCAAATTCGAAGGGACTCTCATAGATCGCGTCTGACTTTGAAGGGAAGCTCAAGAGATCTCGCAGTTGCGTCAATTCCTCCGGGGCATCTTCCGGGGCATCTCGGTAGGGTGAGGCGAGGGCCAGAAACAGTTGCGTCGCGAGATTCCAACTTATTGAGACGTCTTTGCTTTCCTGCCCACGACCGAGAGCATGAAGCCACCTTGTTGCCACCCCGGACGAGTTCGTCTGAATTTGACGGGACCACGCATGCAGCCGTTCCTTACAGCCTCGAATCGCCGTCGCGATTTCATCTGAACGGTCTTCAAGGAACAGCCCGGATTCCATCAATGCTGCCAATTGATCGTATGACTTGGCGAACGCAATAGCCTTGTCGCTGTTGTCTCGTCTGGCCAGTTCCACCAACAGAGACGCTGTCCAGGGGGACCACGGCACCAACACGTTCCCCGTCCCCCGATCGGTTCGGAGTTCTTGATCAACACGCCAAGTTGACGATTCCAGATCATGGTGACAGGCAAAACAGGAGTAATCCGCGAGATCGAACGGAGAATCGGAAGATTGTGCGTTCTCAAAACGAGTCGTCATCAAATCAAGCGTCGCTTCCAACCCTGCGATCTGCCCGGTCAGCCAATCGCCGCGAGGATCGGTTTTGAGTGCTGCGTCCGCCTCAGCTTGCCTCCAGTGTCGTGGCATTCGCCTGCGATACCAGGTCCATTCAAATCGAAGTGCGGGGTGCCCCGCAGCGATTAGGTCATGCCCGACTTCTCGACCTGGTCCACCAACGTGGCATTCGCCACAACGGCTCGCGGCAAACTGGGAATCCGCCGTGTTGATCAAACCGAACTCCGCCTTTTCCTGATGGGACAAGGATTTCCACTGGGATCGATAATGGCGGTGGAGCCACCGGCTGGCAGGCCCATGGCACGCTTCGCAGCCGACCCCTTCATTTAAGAAAACCGTTGTCGGGTGCTCGATGGATCGAGGCGTGTCATGGCACGCCTGACACTTCCGCCACGTCGACGCGAACGTGTCTTGTTGTTCTGGAATCACATTTCCGCCGTCTTTCAAAAGTCCAAGATTTTGAAAGATGTGCCGTGACCGCTCGGCGAATAGCGTTTCGTAGGCACGAGCATGGGGATCACTTAACCAGACGTGGTATTCATCGAATCGAATCTGTTTGGGATCGCGCAATCCGGACAAGCTGCCATGGCAACTGGTGCTCGAACACGACTGAGAACCAACGAATTTGTCTGGCTCGGTTGGTTTTACGTCCAGCGATTGGGACCGAACCGACGGTTCCGCGGATGTCTCGCCACTTGAGGGGAGGAATACTGCCAACGCCAGAACGGCGATGCCACACATGCCGAGTGACAAACGCGACACCATCAGTTCACTCCCTGAGACGATTCGGATGGTCGTCGCGACTTCTCCTGCTCGAGAATTCGCAGCAATTCAGGACGGGCATCAACTTCGGACGATTCGTGGTGATACTGATGGCACTCGATACAGCGATCACTTGCGCCCCCCCCACTCGCCGAGCTCTGGCGATGGCACTCCTGGCAAATGCCAATGCCGGGAAGCAATATGTCACTTGCCGAATGGCTGGTATAAATCGATGTCGAATTCGCGAATGCCTCCGGATTGGCAGGGTAAAAGTCTTCTCGATGGTCTCGCGAAAGTTTGGTTCCGGACTGGGAATGGCAGGCATCACAGCGCAGTGCGGCGTGACTGTCGTGACGGAACCGGCCATGCGGAAGCCAACGGTCAGGAATGCGTGGAGGAACCACCTTCCAGGGCACGCGCGCTCCCTGCTCATCTTGCTGAGTGATGTGGCATTTGCGACAAGATGTCTCAAGCAAGGCCTCCGGTCTAGGAATTCCGCCGAAGGAGACAGATTCCATATCCCCGAACAGTTTTGTCTCCCATACCTCCAGTTGAGACAAGGCACTCGTCAGTCCAGCGGAGGTCTCGGGAAGGGCTTCGGTCGAGCCACTCGTTTTCGTTGGTCCTCCGAGTGTGTCCCTTTCGATGGGGAGCAACCCGTCCTTCGTTGACGCCAACCGGTCCAGCAGAATCCCACGTAGAATCTCGGGAGATTCGTGGGGCAAGGGACCGGTTTCCCGGAATCCCAGTTGGTGGCATTCCGCGCAATGCGAGTCAAATTTGATAGGTTTGAAATACGCTCCGCTCTCGTCCAACTGATGACAGGATTGACACTGCAACGCCTGCGTTTCCCGTTTGGCGTTCGGCAATTCGGGGTCGAGATGCCGATGGTGACTAAACCGCAGAGCGACATTGTCAATTCTCTCTCCTTCAGCAACGATCGTCTTCGTCAGAGAAAGATGTCTGCTGGAATCTCCATCGAATTCCCTCACCCGAGGAATTGTGAGTTGACGAACCGCGAATTCGGGATGGTCCTGAAATCGATGAAACTTCAAGGTGAACGGACTGGAGATTGTGTCAGCAAGATCCTCGTGGCATCGTGTGCAATGGTCATCTGCGACGGTTTGCAACAGTTCGCGCCCCTTGTGCTCGATATGACACCCGGCGCAGCCAGTTTGCTGAAACCGCTTTGTCAGGTTCGCGGCTGTCGGTTCGTCCCATGTCGACAGGAGGGGATGCCGAACGAGAGAGTTGTCCACATGGTCGAGGTTTGTCTCGATGTGGCAACTCTGGCAAGCGTTGTCCGTGGTCGAATGGAAGTTGTTATTGAACGTGACGAGACGGACTGCTGGGGCTAACGGGCGATCATGGCAAGCCTGGCAATTCCGTTCGAAAGTTTGATGAGCGCTGGAGACCGGTTGGGATTGCAATGGCCGATGATCTCCCAGCAGCATGGGAATGCACGCAACGATGGTGACCGCACCCGCGAGCCAGGTCAGGCGATTTCGCCCCAGTCGCTTGCGGTCCGGTTGCCGCCAGACTTCAACGTCATATCGGGAAGCGATCGTTCTGAGTCGTCTGGAATCGGTCACAGCGTCTTCAAAGATTCAGATATCAGGGGCGTGCTCTCAGGGAACGGGATCACTCGGACCAAGTTTTCAAATCAATAGAAAATGGACATCACAATATGCACGATCCCCAGGACAAGGAGTACCACGGACAGCGGCAAGTGAAGGGACAGCCAGCCGTGCAGCCAGCCGTGGATGGTGTTCTGAAGATGCAGTTGGCGACGCTCCTCGCAGGCGATCTTCATCTCCGTTACGGCGTCCTGCAGTCGATCGGGGAGGCTCCCCTCGAGCTGAGAGATTCGGGCGAGTGCGAAGGTCGGGTTTTGCAAGGGATGATTCCGTGATGAGTCTGATCGAAGAAAGGGACGGACCAACTCTTCGTAAAACGACTGCAGTTCCTTCTCTGGGGAGTAGTCCGACGAATCGTCGGGGGTGCTTCTCCCGCAGGCGTTGAGAACGACCGTCTCGACTTGGCGAGCGAGGCGTTCGCAGGCGACGGGAATTTGT
>JAGQQQ010000964.1 GCA_020426125.1 Planctomycetaceae bacterium | reverse complement strand
GGATTCATGTCAATGAGTCCCTGCTCACTGAGTTGTACGACACGCTCGAACCGGAGTATGGGACAGACGTCGCGACTTTTATTACGGCATTGCGCTTGTATGGACCAGTGGACGACGATTCTGACGACGTCTTTGATGAGACCACGACCTCCTCGGCAGGGAATCCCCTGACTGGAGTGGGAACAGGAACCGTCGTCAGCTCGGGGGATTTGACGACGGATGAGGCCGTCGAGCGGCTGGCAACCGGTGTCGCGTCGATTTTCGGCGGGGGCGGGGAAACCATTACGCGAGGAGGAATGGACCTTTCCGCCGGGGCGACTTACGAGATCAGGTCGATCTATGACCTGATTGATGCCGAGGTGGAGGCGGTGATTGATGATCAGGAAGTGACGCTCGTGAGTCCCTGGAGCAGTGATCCTGGAGAACTTCAGGCGACGTTGCCGGTTCTGCTGGATGAACTGACGGTTACGTCCAGTGCCGTCATCAAGGGACGGGTGAACATCAACCAAGCGTCGGCGGAGGTGTTAGCGGCGATTCCGGGGATGCCCCTCGATTTACCGAATGCGATTATGACATCTCGATCACGTCGCCTCACGGGAGGGGCGGCTCCGGAAGCGTTTGCAACATCGGGATGGCTATTGATTGAAGGACTTGTGGACCTGCCGACGATGAGAGCCTTGGATGGATATATCACCGCACGAGGAGAGGTTTATCGTGTGCAGGTGCTTGGTCACGCCGATCGGGGTGGGCCAGTTGTGAGAATGGAAGCGGTCATTGACGCGTCGGAGGAGATACCGCGCGTACGGATGATGCGGAATCTATCGGAACTGGGGCCGGGGTTCCAATCGAGCCAGCTGCCCACATTTGGCGGAACGGCCGGGCAATGACCATGATCGGTTTTTCCGGACGCCGTTTCGTGCCACAGTTTTGAATTCGTGATGTTTGTTGGGGGTTGCCATCATGTCGGAACAAATGATTTTAGAATGGGACCGCGATCAACTTCGCGTGCTCTCGCTCACCGGTGGCGGACGGCATTTTCAGGTCCTGGCAGCGGGGACGCTCCCCACGGCGGAACACGTCGATCCCTCGGTCTCCGCGAAGACGGTGGGAGACGCGATTCGTGAGTGGTTGAATTCGCAGGGAATTCCATTGGGAGATGTCGATGTGGTGCTGCCTCGCGATGCCGTGGTTGTGCGGCGATTGCAGTTGCCGCATGCGCCGGACGATGAGCTTCCCGATCTGGTCCGTTTCCAAGCTGCGACCAAAGCGTCGACGTCAATGGACCATCTTGTCCTCGACTATCTGAAGATTCCGGGAGCGGATGCTGCCCAGGGGCTGTCCGTGATGACGATGACGATCGATCGTGACCAACTGTCGCGGTTGACGGCCGTTTTATCCGCGGCGGGTTTGTCGGTGCGAACCGTCGGCGTCTCTCCTCTCACGGTGGCCCGGTTGGTCGAACTCGTCGGGCACGCACATCTCGGGGAGAAGCAAGCGGATGTTGTGGTCTTTCAGAATCAAGGCCGAGTGGAGGTCACAGTTCTCAACCATGGCACCCTTGTTTTAAGCCATGCCCTGCGATTGCCCGTGCAAGATGGTGTTGTCGAACCGCAATCTCTCAAAAGTGAACTCGCCCGGTTGATGGTTGCCCGGACTCAGGCCGGGGAGTCCAATGAGGTGGGACGCTGTTTCTACGTTTCGGGTCATACCGACGAGGGCGTTAAAGAAATTCTCCACAAGCGGCTGGGCGTCGAAGTGGAGAGCATCGACCTGAGCGGAGTTGTGACCGCGGGGGACGTGAGGGGGTATGAATCTCTGCTGGGGGCCGCGACTCGGGAACATGGCGAAAAGCTCCATCTCGATTTTCTCGCTCCTCGTAAGAAACGGGAAATTCCGGACCGAAGAAAACTGTATTGGGGTGTCGGGATCGCGTTGGCCCTGCTCGTGGCGTCAACCGCTTACCTTGTGTTTCAATCGAAGAAGTCCGCGTTGGAGAGCAGTATCGAAGGGCTCGTGGACCGCGAACTCGATCTGGACAAACAACTCAAAGCGGGAGAACCCCGGGTTCTGGCTCATGAACGTCTCGCGGAGTGGAACGAGAGCCGGGCGGACACGGTCGAACTCTGGACTCGCATCCAGCAGCATCTCCCCACCACG
>JAGQQQ010000963.1 GCA_020426125.1 Planctomycetaceae bacterium | reverse complement strand
CCAAGCCCTCACGGCTCAAGCATTTTCGGCCCCCGATAAGTTTCGCGAATTCTGTCGCAATGGAGGCCGCCCCCTGGGAGGAGTCGTTGGGGGAGAATGGATCTCTGGCACCATGAACGTCACGTTTGAATCCGTGGATCCTGGTTCTCAGGAGGTTTTGGCGACCGTCTGCGAAATGGGACAAGCAGAGGTGAACCAAGCTGTCGACAGCGCCCAACGAGCGTTTCTGGGAGATGGCAAAGACGGCTGGCGGGATACCCCCGTGGAACAGAAAATCGCATTGGTCAGTAAACTCGTGGAGCTCTGCGACCGAGATCGAGACGTGCTGCTCGCCTGCGAAATCCTCGACGGGGGCAAAGTCTCTGAGCTCGCCGAGGGGGACTTTACACAGATCCGCGAGTGCGCGGAATATTTCTGCAAGGTGGCATTGAAGACTTCTCTTGGGGATAGCGCCCCAATGCAAGTCGCCGATGGTGTCCAGGGATTCACCCACCGTGAGCCTTGGGGAGTTGTGGCTGGCATTATTCCCTGGAACTATCCGATTGTCTTGACCTCATGGTTCATGTTCCCAGCTTTACTTGCCGGGAATACCATTCTGATCAAGCCAGCCGAGGATACACCGCTTTCGGCCCTGTACATCGCAAAACTGGCAGAAGAAGCCGGGTTTCCGCCCGGCGTCATCAGTGTCTTGCCTGGACGAGGAGAGATTACGGGACAGGCGATCGCTGAAAGTCCTGGGGTTCGATATATCTCTTTCACGGGATCCCCCGAAATTGGCCAACACATTCTCCGAACCTGCGATCGCCACGGCACTCGGATGAAACGGGAGATGGGAGGAAATGGAGCCGCCATTGTGCTCGACGATGCGGATCCGGAAGTCGTCGCCCGCATGATTGGTCGATATGCCAACCAACACTTCGGGCAGACGTGTTGCACCATTCATCGGATCTTCGTGGATCAGAAGATCGCGGACGAATTCATCGATGCGGAAAAGGCCTTCTTCGAAGGTCTGAAAATCGGTCATCAGGCTGACGCGGGAACTCAGCTGGGAGCAGTCGTCAACGGGACTCAGCGTTCTCGTATCCTCCGGGCTCAAGAAGAGACGGCCGCCCGTGGGGGACAACCGATCCTCTCAGGCGGCCCGGCTCAAGTGTCAAATAAAAACGGGTATTATCTCAAGCCGGCACTGTACCGTGTCTCGCCGGGCGTAGACTGTAATCCCAAGGAGGTCTTCCACACATTCGCGACCATTTGTCCGGTCAACTCGGTCGAGCAGGCACTCGCCCTGGCAAATTCTTCTCCTTATGGTCTTGGCTCCAGCATCTGGACCAAGGACATCGATCGCGGAGTGGCGCTTGCCAAGACGTTCCGAGATGGCACCTGTCAGGTCAACTGTCACAACTCCATCGCGTATGGCTTGCCGTACGGCGGGCAGGGAATTTCAGGCGGTCCAGGGGCGGGCGTGAACTGCGAAGACACGTTCCTCGATTACACTCAAGTCAAAGCGGTCTACGTCGCGAACTATCCTGAATAGCAACGAAGGGGAAATGGAAAGTTGGAATTCCGCAGGCCCACGAACACGATTTCGTTCCTGGGCCTGTTTCATTAAATCGCTGGTTCAATCCTCACCGAACCGCGGCTCTTCAAGTTTCCAATCGAATCCGTTTCTCAGAAATCTCTCTTTGGACTCTGATTCGGCAATCCTCTGGTAGAGTCGTCGTGCGAGGTGTTTCTGCTCCGAATCAACAGCCACACCGAATGGCTGCACGGCCTCGGCGCAGGGGATGCCTTGAATTGGAATCGCATCCAGCACATCCGCGGAACCGGCCGCGTTGCTGAGATAAGCGACCGCCGCATCGAGAGAGCCCGCCTTTAACTGATTGACCAGGGTATCACCCGTCGGTGATTGAACGGTCACGTTTTTCATGACCTCAGTTTGGACGTTTCCTTCTTTGAATGTCTGCTGCGTCAGCCATCCCATCGCACAGAGTTTCTCATGTCCGATTCCAACCTGCAGTCCTGGTTTTGCCAAGTCTTTGAGCGACTGAATCACATGCGGGTTCCCCTTTTGGACGAGAATGACGAGTTGATTGGTGGAAACGTCAGTTGATTCCGGAAACAGGTCATTCACCTGGGACATGAATTCTCTGTCACAGGCAAAATAGGCGTCTGGATGCTGACCCCCTTTCATTTGCGCGACGAGGATTCCGCACCCATTGTAGATCCGGGTGACCTCAACCCCCTCCCGACTTTCGAATGCTTTGATCGTCTCTTCAATCGCCGGGCGGAGCATTGATCCCGCGTAAATGGTCAACTCAGGGACATCAGCCCAGACATCCCCCTCAACGGGAGTGAATCCAAAATCCCGGTAACGCTGAAGTCCTTTGTCCCGAGCTCCCAGGTAACGGGCAAAATGCAGTGCGGCGGCCGGTTGTTTCGTATCGGCGATGATGCCGACCTCGATGGATGCCACTCCTTTCTCAAACTCATTGAGGTGAACCGCTTCCAATTCGG